>JAAZGO010000001.1 GCA_012511175.1 Fastidiosipila sp.
CCAATGCCGGGACAGTACAGTCGAAACCCTTGAAAATATCTTCGATAGAAAGGACACGGAAAGAAGAGATCGGATTAAGCAACCAAACAATAACGTCTCTTGACAAAGGGTCACTACATAACAGTAAGCTGGACATACCTATCGTTGTTCGCCCGCCCTATTTATCAGGCAACCGCATCGATCGTGTTATAGTAATCCTTAACAGAGCGACAGCATGGGAGGGAGTCTTTATGATCTCAAATTCGCTATTGAAGTTCGCGGCGGCCGAAAACTGGTATGTCTACAAAGACGGTGAGTTCACCTTCGGTGAAATCCAGGGTTACCCCGTGACCGCCAGAACTCAGGATATTCTCAGCTCTTTCTTTTTCCCGCTCGCCGGCATCGCGCCCGAAGACCTGATTGAACTGACCGGCTGGATCGAAAAGAGTCGTTTCGCCCTTAAGCTGATCGACTATGAGATGACGGACAATTTCATTGCCATCCGTGCCAAGGATACGGTTTTTTCGGGAACGGCTTCCGCTATCCGCCGTTTCCTTATGGTTTTCACAGATAAATTGAAAGAACTGGACCTGGCTCCCGACAACTGTGTAGTTTGCGGCCTGCCGACAGAGCAAACGGCCCTCTATGTTGGTCTGTATTGTCACATTCACCCGGAATGCGTCGACAAGGAGGGCGTGGATTTTACCGCCGCGGGCACACAACCGGAAGAGGAGGAACTCATTGTGTTATCAGAGGAAGAAATGAAAGAGATTGTGGATCCCCAAACAATTAAATCCTTGGCTGGCGCATTTGCCCCGGAACGCAAAGCTTTCCTCGAGGACCTGGCCCGTCTTATTTCCATCCCCAGCGTGGATGGAAACCCTGAAGAAGATGCGCCCTACGGACGTGAAACCCGGCGTGCCCTGGATTCCTTCCTGGCTATTGCGGACCGCATGGGTTTCCGAACGGTCAATGTTGAAAACGTAGCAGGATACGCCGAAATGGGAGAGGGTGATCAAATGGTTGCCGCTGTCTGCCACCTCGATGTGGTTCCCGCGGGAAGCGGCTGGGATTCCGACCCCTTTGAACTGGCCATCGAGGGGGACAAGGTTACCGGTCGCGGAGTCATGGACGACAAAGGTCCTGCGCTTTCGGCGCTCTATGCCATGAAATCCCTGCTTGAAGACCCTTCCTGGAAGCCAAACAAAAGGATCCGCCTGATCGTCGGCCTGAATGAAGAAAAAGGGAGCGCCTGTATGGCCCGGTACCGTGAAGTGGAAGAAACGCCCGCAGCCGGTTTCACAGCCGATGCTGTCTTCCCTGTTATCTACGCGGAGAAAGGCAACGCGGTCATTGTATTCCAGCTGCCGCGTGATCAAAATGATGCTATTTTGCAGGCCTCCGCCGGTGAAGCCGTCAATATGGTGCCGGGGCTTTGCACAGTCGAGCTTGAGGAGGGTTCCCCTGAAACCTATGAAGGGGTCATTGCCCACGCCAGCACCCCCGAACAGGGCAAGAACGCCATCTCGGCCGCCATGGAGGCCGTCGCCGGTAAACTGGAAGAATCCGGCAAAGAAGACCGGTTCGTCACCTTCTATAACGACTTGATCGGCTGGGAGCTTGACGGGAGCAAACTGGGACTTGCTTATGAAGATGAGACGGGCATCACCACCGTCAACGCCGGCCTCCTGTCAATCGACGCTGACCAGGCGCTTTTGACCATCAATATCCGCTACCCCGTCACAATGGATGTCGAGGAAGCCCAGCGCAAACTGGAACAGGCAGCCGCTCCCTACGGTGTCAAGGTCACCTGGCCCGGCATCATGGAACCGCTTATCTACCCCAAGGATTCCCATCTGATTTCGACCATGATGGACGCCTACCGGGAACTGACCGGAACCGATGCCCAACCGCTGGCCATCGGCGGAGGCACCTATGCCCGGGCCCTGCCCAACATTGTCGGCTTCGGCCCCGTCTTCCCGGGCGACCCGGACATTGCCCACAAGGCGAACGAATGGGGCTCGGTTGACAAGCTCCTGGCCGGCGCCGCCCTCTACCGGGAGGTGCTGAAACGTCTGGCGGAATAAAATCCAACCGGAGAAAACCGCCCGGCAGCCGCCCTGAACTGGAGCATGTCGATGAGAAGAGACAGCATCGAAATTGATGGCAAGGGCTACGCTACCACAAAAGTCATGGCCGGCGTCTGGGGTGTGAGCCAGAGAACAGCATCCAGATATTGCCGCGACGGTTTGGTAGCCGGAGCTTTCAAAGACAGCAGCAACCGCTACCTGATCCCGGTCGATACCAGAAAACCCTTGAGCAGGCAGGTGATCGAAAAAGTACTGTGGCTGGTCATCCAGCTAAAGAACGCACCCGCTTTCCGGATCGATTACGCAAAGATGGAAATTAAGCCCGAACAACTGGCGGGAGCTTTCGAATATCTGGCGGATCTTGGGCTGGTAAGCCCGCCGGGTCACTATCCGGCAAAAGAGATTCCCTACCGTGTCAGCCTGACACGGAAAGGCGTGGATTTCATCCGCAATCAGAAGGATGAAAGCGGGACATTGAAAACGGTCATCGACACCATCCTTCAGCTCATGCCATCGCTTATCAAACTGGTGATCTATGCCCTCGGTCTTTAAGAATCTTAAGAATCAAGGATAAAACAGGATCCTGCCTCTTGTTTTATTCGCGCTTCAGCCAGCGGTCAAACTTGTCCAAAGCCTTGGCAATCACCTTCTGGGCCGACTCGGCTGAATGAATCTTGGTCATGGCCGTCCCCTTGCCCTCCAGTTCTTTATAGACGCTGAAAAAGTGCTGCATCTCAGTCAGCATATGCTCGGGCAGGTCCTCCAGTTCCGTCCAGCTCCTCATCTGCGGGTCTTCGAAGGGGATGGCGATAATCTTCTCATCCTCTTTGTTGTCATCAATCATGGAAAAAGCACCGATCGGATAACACTCAACCAGGCAGAGAGGCGCCAGACTCTCCGTTGACAGGACAAGGACGTCGAGGGCATCACCGTCTTCCGACAGAGTCCTGGGGATAAAGCCGTAATTGGCAGGGTAATGGGTTGATGTATAGAGAATGCGGTCGAGACGGAGCATGCCGATCCGGTCGTCGTACTCATATTTCTGCTTGCTGCCGCGCGGTATTTCGATCACGGCGTAAAAGCGGTCTTTTTTAATCCAGTCCTTGGGAATCGATGTCCATCGAAGCATTCAAACCACCTCCGGTTCGCTTTGTCGCTCTTTCTAATCCTATCAGAATCAGACACCTTCTACTAATGTTCACTCTCTGGCCTTGAAATTGTAAACCGGCTTCAGATGGTGATGAACCCTGACCGTATCCTTGATCTGATCGAGAAGTTCGCCCATGGGCTTGTAGGCCTCTGGACTCTCGTCCAGGGTGTCGTGGCTGATGGAACTTGTATAGATACCTTCCATCAGCTGGTGGAGAGTACGAAGGGACAAAATTTTTCTCGCTTCGGTCCTTGACATGATCCGGCCTGCCCCGTGGGGTGCCGATTGATTCCAGTCAGGGTTTCCCAGACCTTCGCAAAGCAGGGATCCGTCGCGCATATTCATGGGGATCAGCACAAGTTCACCTTTTCTTGCCGAGATGGCCCCTTTTCGCAGAATCATGGAGTCCAGGTCGATGTAGTTGTGGATGGTGGTCAGATCCATATCATATTCGAGGTCAAAACCCTGAACCATTTCATCGACCATGGCCTTGCGGTTCAGTTCGGCAAATCTTTGGATCAGCTTCATGTCGTGCAGGTAATCCTCGAAAGGCCCGCCTTCCAGATAGGCCAGATCGCGCGGCAGGTGGGGTTTGAGCCTGGAGGCCATCTTCTGGTAGTAAAGAGCGACCTGGAGGCCCAGATTGCGAGAACCTGAGTGGACGACCAGGTAGAGCCGGTTCTTCTCATCGCGGTTAATCTCAATGAAATGATTGCCCCCGCCCAGGGTGCCCAGCGAGAGTTCTGCCCGGTCCATGCGGAGTTGGCGGTCATTTTTGCCGCCTTCACGGCAGCGGAGATCCTGCAGGTTAATCCTGTCCAGGTAGCGGTGCGGTCTTTTACGGATGGCAGGGCCCGATGGTATCTTTGACCGGATCAGGCGGTCAAAGGCTTTGAAATCGATCGAGTCTTCTTTCAGCCGGATGGTCTCCATGCCGCAGCCGATGTCAACGCCGACCATGTTGGGCACAACCTGGCCGGTAATGGTCATGGTTGTCCCGATGGTGCTCCCCGCACCTGCATGGACATCCGGCATGACACGGATTTTGCTCCCCTTGGTGAAGGGCTGGTCACAAAGAAGCCTGATCTGGGCATATGCGGTTTCCTCCACTTCTTTGGCGAAAACCTTTGCCTCGTTATACTGTCCTCTTATCGTAATCATGTCCGGTCCTCTGACTCAAATAAAAGGAGTCTAAAAAAGGGGACGTCAGATATCCCGGCGTCCCCTGGTCTGGTCTCGGGATCGAAAAGCTACTCGCCTTCCTCCAGCGGGGGAAGCTCTTCTGCCGCTTCTGCAGGGGCTTGCGGCTCCTCGATTTTTTCTTCAGCCTTTTCCTCAGCAGCTTCTTCAGCTGCCGGGGCCTCCGGCTCTTCCGCCTTTTCTTCCACTTCAACCATGTCGGCCTGAACCGGTTCTGAAAGCGCTTTCGCCTCCGCCGGTTCTTCGGCAGACTCTTCGGCTGGGAGCATCTCTTCTGCCGCTTTTTCAGCCGTTTTCTTCGTCTTGGCAGCTTTCTTTGCTGCAGGCTTCTTGTCTTCCTCGACCTCTTCAGCTTCCTTTTCCACCGCTTCTTCAGTCGTTTCTCCCACGGCCACCGGGGCAGCCTCCTCAGCAAGAGCCTCCTCTTTCACCTGGCCAGTTTCGGCTTCTTTCTGGATTTCTTCCGCCTTTTCTTCTTCCTGTTTGGCGGCCATGCTGTCGAGAAGATCGGAACCTTCCTTGGTCACTGTGGTAATGGCTGCCATATCTGAAATGGTAGTCCGTGCTGCCTGGTCATCGGTGTATCCGGTCGGCAGCTCATCGCGGTCTTCCCGGCGTCTTCCGCCTTTGCGGCGCGGTGCCTGCTGCCTTCTTTGCTGCTGTTCTTGCTGCTGAAGAACAATCTCGGAATCGGGCTCGGGATTAATGGGCTCAACCTCGCGGATACTGACGCTGATACGGCGGGCCTCGTCTGACACCTCCACCACCCGGGCATCCACCTCCATTCCCTCGACCAGCACATCACTTGGCTTGTTCAAATGGTAGTTGGAGATCTGCGAGATATGGCAGAGGGCATCAACTTCCGGCGCGATGTTGATGAAA
Organism: Fastidiosipila sp.; assembly: GCA_012511175.1. Classification (NCBI taxonomy): domain Bacteria; kingdom Bacillati; phylum Bacillota; class Clostridia; order Eubacteriales; family Oscillospiraceae; genus Fastidiosipila; species Fastidiosipila sp. The sequence goes on from JAAZGO010000001.1 coordinate 5,302, forward strand.
GCGCCGAATGGGAACATCCTGACCACCACGCCCCGCACAATGGCGCCGACGGGGAACCGGGCCTCAATGTCGCGGTAGGGGTCGTCCTCATCGCGGCGGTAACCGAGTGAGATCCGTTTTTTCGCGCGGTCATAATCCTTGACAAAAACCTGGATCTTGTCACCGACCGAGAGGACTTCGGATGGATGCCGGATCCGCTGCCAGGACAATTCACTGATGTGGACCAGACCGTCAACCCCTCCGATATCGACAAAGGCGCCGAAGTTGGTCAGATTGCGGACAAGGCCGGTGTACTCATTGCCTGCCTCGATGGTATCCCAGATTTCACGCTCACTCGCCCGGCGTTCATGCTGCAGGAGGACCCTTCGAGATCCCGACACCCGCATGCGGCGGCGGTCCGGATCAAATTGGGTAATCAGGATATCGAACTCCTGGTCCCGGTAAGGTTCCAAATCGTCGACCATGGTCAGCTCGAGCTGGGTACGGTGAATGTAGATGTCAATGCTGCGGTAGGACGCAATGACGCCGTCGCGCACGACATTGACGACTTTAACGGGAATGGGTGTTTTTTCTTCAAACGCCTTCTCGATAAATTCCCTGTGTTTCAGTGTCTCGACGTAGCCGGTGGAAAGCATAATTTCCTTGCCGGTATCTGAGCTGCGAATGCTTCGGATGTAAACATCAACTTCCTGGTGGTTTTTAACGGCTTCATCCAGATCATAGTCAGGGTTTTTCTCCAGCTCGCGGATCGGAACCTTGCCTTCCGACTTGTCCTTTACGTCAACGTAGACGAACTCTTCGTCGTAGCGGACGATTCTTCCGCGGACAATACTTTTCGGTTGAAGCTCCGGTATGCTGTCAACGTAATCCTCGAAACTGACGTCAGCATTCTCCTCCGGCTTCGCCATGCCTTCATTTGTTGTCATTCTGTTGATAACCTCCCTGATCATCACGTCTGGTGTTGAGGCACCGGTCGTCAGACCGATCCTCCTTGAACCGGCCGGGAGAGGTGCCAAAATTTCCCCGACCTGGTCCGGCCTTTGTATCAAATGTACTTCGACGCCTTCCCCCCTGCATAAGTCAACCAGTTTGCGGGTGTTCGAACTCGTTTCACTTCCGAGCACAAAAACCAGATCGGAGGAAGCCGCAAGCGCCGCAGCATCCGTCTGCCTGCGGACAGTCGTACTACATATTGTATCAAAAATCTTCAGTTTGGCAATTTTGACCTCGAGGAGACGCCGAATCTGCTTCCATCGCTCATTCGAGAAGGTGGTCTGGGAGACAAGAATCCACTCTTTTTCCTCAAAATCACAGGCCTCTGCCTGGTCCGGCGTTTCGATCAAAATTAGATCAGCGCCCGCCGCATAGCCAACCACCCCCATCACCTCCGGGTGGCCGCCCGCCCCTGCGATGATGATGCCTTTCCCCTCCCTGGAAGCCCCGGCCACAATGGTCTGGATCTTTTTCACGAAGGGACAGGTTCCGTCCAGCACTGTGCAGCCCTTGTCCCTCAATGTCGCTTCGACCTCAGGTGCAACGCCATGGGCGCGGATCAACACCCTGGCCCCGTCGGGTATCTCTTCAATGCTTTCAGCCAGGCGGGCTCCCCGCGCTTCCAGATCTTCAATCACCTGCTCATTGTGGACCAGAGCCCCATAAAGCCAGAGTGAATCGCTGTCATCCGCCAAAGCCTGACAGGCCAGATCGACAGCCCGGCGCACACCTGGACAAAAACCAGCGGATTTTGCGACTTCAATCTCCAACTTCTCTCTTCTTTCGGCCTACCGGGCGGATTGTTTCAACGGGCTCTTCTATCAGTTTTTGTTCGAAAAGAGCGCCATATCCTTCAATTCCCCGGCATTGGTAGGGAAGACCCGCAGCAGCGTAGATCCGCCGCATCATTTCCCGGGCAATGCCTTCCTGCTCCTCCCTGGATAAGGATTCCGTCCCCCGCAGGCCATAGCGGACCGGCCAGCCAAAAGTGTAGCGGGGGCGACCCAATAAGCGGTAGCGGGGCTCGATGGAAACCGGCAGGATGGGAATCCCCCGCCGGATGGCATAAACAAAAATGGAAGCGTGCAGTTCCGCGGTACCGGCCTCCTCAGCTTTTATCCGCGTCCCTTCGGGGAATATGCCTACGACCCTGCCCGCCCTGATCTGTGACAGGATCAGCTTAGAGGCCCGGATATCGGCGATCGACCGGTCGAGCGGGATGGCCCGGAAGGCTTTCAGAATCCGTCCGATCAGTTTCATGCGGTAGAGTTCCTGCTTGGCGACAATGCTAAGCCGTTTCGAAGGATAAAGAAAGGTGAGAAAGATGGGGTCCAGGATGTGGTGATGATTGGCGATCAGGATGCAGCCTTCCCCTTCAGGTTCAACCCGTTGGCCCGCCCGCTTCGGCAGGAATACGGGCCAGAGCAGGATGGCAACCAGGAAACGGACGACAGCCCGAATCCAGGCGGAAAACCAGTCGGCTCCCGCCAATTCAACTTTCATCCTGTCCTCCGGACTCATTTGGCGCCATCCTCCGCAGCCGCCCTCCACATGGGCTGCTCCCGCTCTTTTTGACGGATAAGGTCGATCATGGCCTCAACCACTTCAGTGGCGCTCATCTTGCTGGAATCAATCAGGATGGCGTCTTCAGCCCGCCTGGCGGGTGCCAGCTCACGTTCCGCGTCCTGGCGGTCACGCTTTTCCATTTCCTTCAGAACCTCTTCCATGCTGGTTTGGACACCCGCTTTTTCCAGGTCTTTCAGGCGGCGTTCCGCCCGTGCCTCGGCTGACGCAGTTATGAAAAACTTAACCGGTGCGTCAGGAAATACATAAGTGCCGATGTCCCGCCCCTCCAAAATGAGCGCCTGCCTTTTCCCAAGCTCACGCTGGATACGGACGCAATAGTCGCGGCAAACAGGCAGGGTACTGATGTCGGAAGCTGCTTTTGCCACTTCCGGTGTCCGGATGTAGGGCATCATGTCCTCCCCATCGACCAGGGTTTTCTGGACCCGGTCCGACAAGTCGATTTCCATGCTTGTCGAGGTCAGCATGGCCCGGACCGCCTCGGCGTCGGAGGGCTTTATCCCCGAACGCAGGGCCTTGTATCCCAGAGCCCGGTACATAGCGCCAGTATCAAGCGTCAGGATTCCCAAATGTTCGGACAGGAGACGGGCCACCGTACTCTTGCCCGAGCCCGAGGGGCCGTCGATGGCGATCACCAGGGGCCTGGGAGCCGCCTGACGCGCGGAATCCCCCGGCCCGCCTTCCGTTATCCGGGTCACGGTTTCATACATGAGCAAATCAACCGGGGGCAGTTCTTTGGCCGACTTAAGACCGAAGTCAAGCAGGAATTGTTCTGTCACGTCAAGCAGAGCAGGCCTGCCCGGGGCGTCCAGAACTCCGACCTCGCGGACCAGTCCCCTCTCAATCAGGCGGGCAACCACCGAATCGCTGTCGACTCCGCGTACCGTTTCAATTTCAGCCCGGGTTGCCGGCGCGTTGTAGGCAATCACCGCCAGGGTTTCGTAGGCAGCATCCGTAAGTTTCTGGTCACGGGTTTTCCCAAAGAAAGCCTCAACAAGCTCCTTGTGCTCCGGCGCCGTGGCCAGGGCTGCAGCATTCTCCAGCTCACGGAGGACAAGTCCCGACAGTGGATCCCGCTGATAGCGGCGCTTCAGCTGCTCCAGAAGCCCCCTGACTTCTTCTTCAGATTTTTCAAGCAGGCGGGCCAGCTCCTCGACGGCAAGGGGGTCGCCGGCCACAAAGAGCAGCGCCTCCAGTCTGGCCAGATCCTGAACTTCACCCATAAGGTCACCTGCCCTTCCGCTCGATCATGATGGGCGAGAAAAGCGACTTCTGCGTCACCCTGGCCTTGTTTTGGAAAACCAGTTCCAGCATGGCCAAAAAACCGGTAATCCTCTCGAGTGCCGGGAGTTCCGGAGGAAACAATTCGTAGAAAAAGACCCGCGACCGGCCTGAAATATGGCGGGCAATGTAAAGCATCCGCTCTGTCAGCGAGATGCGCTCCCGTTCAAGAATCCGGTCGACCTGCTCCGTGCTGTCATCGAAACGGTTGGTATTACGGAGGGCAAGTGCCTCCACGGAGCGATCAAACTGCCCGCGTTCAAGCTGGACCGTTCCGCGTTCGCGGACCAGTCCCAGACGCTCGGGCGGTGCCGGTGCCCTGCCGTAGATTCCGCCGTGGTCAAGATGCCGCGCACGAAGCGAAGAGGCCAGCAGCCTGCATCGCCTGTAGAGCATGAGGCGAAGAATGAGCAGGTCACCCGGGTCACTTGCCTCTCCCTCCTCCTGCCGCCGCTCCGGTAAGAGCAGGGCTGACTTGAGTTGGATCAAGGTGGCCGCCATGAGCAGGAAAGAGCTGGCCAGCTCCATGTCAAAGACAGGCGCCCCGCGAATAATTTCCAGGTATTGGTCGGCGATGGAGGCGATGGATACCCGGTCCACCGGGATCCGGTTCTTTTCAACAAGCTGGTTCAGCAGGTCGAGCGGCCCGTCGTATTCGAGAATATTGACCTTCAAGGTATCGTTTTCCCTGGCCATTGGCGCTTGTTTGCTCCCCGGCCTATTCAGCGGCGGTAAAACCGATCTTCATGGCTTGGCGGGCTTCAGCCAGTATGGGCCGGGCAATCCTGCGGGCCTTTTGGGAACCATCATCCAGAATGTTCAACAGTCCCTTTCTGTCGGCCAGCAGGCGGGTACGTTCTTCATGAATAGGCGTATGAACTGCAGCCACCCTGGCGGCACACCGCTTTTTGCAGTCAACGCAGCCGATCCGTCCCTCCCGGCAAAGCGTGCCGATCTCCTCCCACTCATCCGGATTGAACTCCTTGTGCATGGCATAGACCGAACAGATTTCCGGGTGTCCCGGGTCAGTCTTGTGAATCCGCGCCGGGTCAGTCACCATGGACATGACTTTTTTGCGTACCGCTTCCGGCGGATCGGCAAAGGCGATGACATTGTCATAACTTTTCGACATCTTGCGCCCATCCGTTCCCGGCAGGACCCGGCTCTTGGTCAAAAGTGCACCCGGCTCGGGAAAGAGCTTGCCGTAGAGGTGGTTGAAACGCCTCGCGATTTCGCGGGACAGCTCCAGGTGGGGCAGCTGGTCCTCACCGACCGGCACGTAATCCGCCTTATAGATCAGGACATCTGCCGCCATCAGGCAGGGATAGCCCAAAAAGCCCAGAGTCCTGATCTCCAGATTGGACAGCTCCTGTGTCAACTCCTTATAGGAAGGATTGCGCTCCAGCCACGAGACGGGTGTCAGCATGGACAAAAGCAGCGACAACTCGGCATGTTCCGGCACGGACGATTGCAAAAAGAGAGTGGTCTTTTCCGGATCAATCCCGCTGGCAATGTAGTCGGCCGCCACGCCAAGCGTCAATTCACGGAGCTCCGTTGTGTCCTGGTAATGCGTGGTCAAGGCATGGTAGTCTGCAATGAAATAAAAGCAGCGGTAATCATCCTGCAAGGCAACCCAGTTGGACACGGCCCCCGCAAAATTTCCAATGTGGATTTCTCCCGTGGGCCTGGCGCCCGAAACAACAACCGGTTTTTTCTTTTCATTCAGATCCGTCATATCCACTCCCTCTCAGCCGATAAACATAGGCATCTGCGGCAGGCCGAGCGCCCCCTGCAGCTGCTGAAACAGCCAGGTAACCGGGTACTGGACCAGGTAATTGAAGGGTATCAGAACGTAATTGAGCAGCTGCCACAAAAGTCCGCGGCCAAAGAGGACAATCAGCAAAAAAGCCATGCCGATGTAGCGCTCGTACTGCATCAGTGAATAATACCAGCGGTCGGGCAGGGCAACTCCAAAGACCTTGTAGCCGTCCAGGGGCGGCACAGGCAGCAGATTGAAGACGGCCAGGAGCATGTTCAGGGAATAAAGGGAATAAAAAAGGGTGACCAGCGTGTCCGTCATGGAACCGTTCCGGCTGGTCAGCAGAATAACCGTGTAAACGGTACAAAACAGGATCCAGGCGATGGTCCCAAGGAAAACATTGGACATGGGGCCCGCAAGGCTGGTCAGAAACATGCCCCGCTTGACACTTTTGGCCTTGGTGAAGCGGTTGGGGTTGACGGGCACCGGCTTGGCCCAGCCGATCCCGACCAGCAAAAAAGTGATCGATCCGATCGGGTCCAGGTGACGCAAAGGATTGAGGGTCAAGCGCCCCGCCAAAGCCGCCGTGTCGTCACCCAGCCGGTTGGCCATCCAGGCGTGTGCAAACTCATGGAAGGATAATGACAAGGTCATCACAAAGACCATGATCAGAAGCTGAGTCAGATCCAGCCTTGTGAAATTAAGGATGGGAAGGGCCGCCGCAACGGGTGTCATACCAATCCAATTCAAGCTAACCGATAAAGCCAAGGGCATCTGCTGTTTACTCCTTAAAAGCCGACCCGCCCAGGGGCGGTGATCCAATGAATTATAGCACAGACGCTCTTTCCCCAACGTAAACACGGCCGATCACATACGACCGGCCGTGTGCATCTTTTTCACGGGCTTTTTGTCCAAAGGGCTTGCCCTTCCCTAAATGCTAATCGTTCCCGTCCTGAGATGCCGTCTCGGAGGTTTCCTCAGATGAGGCGCTTGACGAGCTCGACGTGCTTGATGAACTCGAAGCGCTGGATGAACTCGAAGCGCTGGATGAACTCGTTGGAGGGGCTGAACTGGATGAGGAGGCCGTCTGTGCGGAGGTCTCCTGGGTAACGGTTACGGTGGCCTCAGTCGTTGAGACCGTCGTGGTCGCCTCTGTCGTTGGAACTGTGGTCGGAGCCGTCTCCTCCACTGTCGGCTGTGCAACATAGCCGGGCCATTCGGGATCGGTCGGATCCCAGTTCCTCGATCCAGAAGGAGCACTCGGAAGCGACGTCCGCAATTTCGGAATCTCATATCCCTTACTGCTTGACAAGATTCTGCAGGGCATTCCCTTGTATGTTACGTTGTAGAAAAATTTCGCGTCACTCAGGCACATGCGGACACAGCCTGAAGATGCACGGCGTCCCAGTGCCCTGTAACCGCTCATATCACATGTGTTTTTCCTAAGGACAATCTCTCCCCTTCCCGTAGGATCCAAATACGGTACTGAATGAAACCAGGTGCTTCCCCTCACTTGAACCGCGTAGCGGACTAAGCAGGAACCCGCGTATCTTGAAGGGTTGCTGAATCTTGTTACGACGGCTTTGCTCCCTGTGAGCTTAAAGAAGCTCGACTCGCCCGTTGACGGTGTAGGATACTTTGCCCCCGACGAACAGACAAGCGAGATAGCGGGATATTCCTGGCCAGTATGCGAATCAATCCGATATAAGACAATTCTTTGAATATCCAAAAACAAGCGAACCGATGAGTAACCGCCTGCGGGAATTCTTTCCGGTGTTGGTTCCGTCGTCGTAGTAGTCGTCGTAGTCGTTGATGAAGACGAAGTCGTGGTCGTAGTCGAAGTGTCTGTGGTCGACGTCCTCGTCGTGAACGACTTGAGCGGGCGCAACGGCGCCTTATCAGTCGTATTTAAAACCGGGACTTGGGACGGGGCGGACGATGTTGTGACAAGTGTCGTCGCGGGCTGTGTATCGGCGTAGAGATCTCCCTCCTCCCCCCAGGAATTGCCGGGGGCAAAGCCTCCTGTCATCAGGATGGCTCCGGAAACAACAATGATGCCTAGAATGACGGGTACGTAGTTGAGAATTTGCTTCACAGAATCAAAATCCTTCCTCGGTCACATCTCTTTTTAAACTATTATACACATAGATTTTCAGATATTTCAGCGCCCGTCAAGGGAAATCCGGTCAAAGTGATTCAAAGAAGAAAAGCCCCCGATAAAGTTTCTCCTCCCTGGGTCAGGAGGAGGACTTGTATGGTCTGGAGAAATGGCTCCCCTGTATAGTTGCCGCCAGGACTGACCGCCAGTCACCGGAGCCGCCGCTTCATTCGTGTCACGGTGCTGTCGTCGGTTCTTCTGTGGTCGTTGTTGTCGCCGTTTCTTCCGTGGTTGTTGTCGCTGCTTCCGTTGTGGTCGACGTTGCCGTCGTTGTCGTTGCGGGTGATGTTTGCGGGTCTGTCGTAGCCGGCTCCGTTGGCGGCGGCGTCGTGGCAGGGGGCGGATCCGGTTCAGTCGGCTCGGGCGGGATCTCCTCGACCACCCTAATCCGGGTGCGGATCTCCTCGTAGGAACCGTCCGGATAGACAACCAGGACAAAAACCGTGCGCAGGACAGGCACCGACACATCGGGGACGTGGAGATAACGGTAGGTGGTTCCGGCGGGAAGGGCATCCTTGTTGATGATAATCTCAGCCGGATCGATCAGGTCCCCGACCAGGGTGTAGGGCTGGCCTCCGACAGGCTTGTACTTCCAGGCCATGTTATTCTGTTCCCTTTGCCGGTAGGGGTTTGCCGGATCCATATCGGTCGGATCCCATCCATTGCCCAGGAAAGGAGCCGGATTTTCCGGGGCCTCGGGGATATCGTAACGCGCACTGCTGTCAAAAATGTAGACAGGCATGCCCTTGTGGATGTTCTCCTGAATAAAGATGGCGTCACGAATCGAGAGCCGGATGCAGCCGTTGGAGGTCGGCGAAATTCCCAGTTTGCGGTAATCACCCAGATAGAAACGGCTCTTGTCAAGCGGCACCGCCTTGCCATCGGCGTCCTGGTAGTAGGTGTAGGGCTGTGAGTGGAAGAAAATATCGCCGCTGACGTGGGTGGCATGCCTGACCCAGACATTGCCGTCCTTGGTAAAAAGCAGCTGCCTGGGCGTATAGCCGGAAAGGAGAAAAGGTTTATCCTTAGGCGTTGTCGGCGTTGTTCCCTTCTTCCTTCCAGTGGAAATCCGAAGCGAAACCTCCGCAACAGGCGGGCCGTCCGGGGGCGTGTGAAAGAAAACCACCCGCTGGATATCCAGAAAGACAATCATGTGCGAATAATGATAAATGACTTCGGGCTGGGTCGTTGTTGTTTCCGTTGTCGTCGTCGTGGTTGTGGTGCTCGTGCTTGTACTTGTCGTGCTTGTGAAAGAAGTAGTCAAAGAGGTGGTGGATCTGGTCAGGTCCAGCCCGTCGGTGGGAGGTCTCATGGAACGCCGGCAAGAGAAGACAGCAATTGCGGTCGCCATGAAAATGAGAGTAAGGACGAGTAGCGCAAACGCTCTCCAGCCGATAAGGTACTTCATCTGCTTCTTTTTTGACTCCGCTTGTTCGCCTTGTAAGACAGACCGACAGTGACGTCAATCTTCAATTCCCCCCTAAAATACCATAGAGCGGGCCCTGGTGTATGCTACGCAAATTACAGTTTCGGTACACGGTCCATTCATCTGTGTATGGTATGATGTACCAGAAATTCGGGCCCAGATGGGAACAGGGCCAAGGAGACGCCTTTCACGCCCGAACAGCTGAAAAGAGGTGGTGTGACGCATGTTCTACCGCAGAAGTGACGGAACCCTGATCAGGGATACCCGCGATCCCATCGGCGACATCATGCCCTACATCATGCGGGGCCGCAATGAATCCGCCGTTTATTACAGCAAATCCTATTGTGTCGAAAATATCCAGCAATACATCCGCCAACAGAGAAAAGAGGGAGAGCGGATTACTGTTTTCAATATCATCTCGGCCGCCTGCCTGCATACCTTCATGCGAAGGCCCAACCTCAACCGGTTCGTGGCGGGACGCAGGCTCTACCAGCACAACTCCTTTGACATCCTTTATGTGGTCAAAACGGCCATGACCGATGAAGGCCTGGAATCGGTGGCCCGTGTCCGTTTCAACGGTGATGACACCCTCCTGTCCGTCAGGGACAAAATGGCCGAAAGCATCGACGAAATCAAAGGAACGACCGGCAAGGAAGACGACCGCTTCATCGGCATGGTCACCAAGCTGCCCCGCTTTCTCAAACGCTTCATTATCTGGGTGGCGCGCGCCCTTGACTTTCACGGCATGATGCCCAAGTCGCTTATGGAGCTGATTCCCCTGTACTCCTCCATCTTTATTTCCCACATGGGCAGCATCGGCGGTGACGCCATGTTCCACCATTTATATGAGTTCGGAACCACCTCTGTCTTCTGTGCCATCGGGCGGATTTATCTGAAGCCCTACCGCGATATCCGCACCGAGGAAGTCGTCTGGAAAAAAACCATTGACCTCAACATCACCCTGGATGAACGAATCTGCGACGGTTATTACTTCATTAAAAGCCTGGAACTCTTCGACTCGCTTCTTGACAACCCCGCCCTCCTTGAGATCACGCCGAATCAGGCCATCGCCGCGGCCGAGCAAGCAAGGCAGGAGCGTGAACAGCATGTCAAGGCCAAACAGGCGGGCAAGATCGAGGAATATTGGGAAGAGATGATGGAGCACCCCGACCGCGGCGAGGAATAGGCGTCAGGGCTGGAAAACCTGTGCCTGCTCCTCACCGCGCATGACGCGCAGGCCGCCCGCGGCCAACGCTCCCATCTCCAATTCCCCGGGATACACGTAAACAGGCGCAATAAAGCCGACACTTGCCTCGACCGCCTCCGTGATGAGTTTCGACCGGGCCATACCGCCTGTCAGGATAATGGCGCGGACCTGACCCTGAACAACCGTAGCCAGACCGCCGATGGCTTTGGCAGTCTGGTAGGCAATTCCCTCGTAGAGCAGGCGCGAATACTCATGGCCATCCAGGGCCCGGTCCTCAATGGCTACCGCGTCATTGGAACCTGTGTATGAGAGCAGGCCGCCCTTGCCGATCTCATAGCCATAGAGGGCGTCCACGCCTTCTTTCTTCACGATCCGGACCGATGTGAAAACAGAAAGACCTCCGGCACGCTCAGTCGAATAAGGGCCTTCGTCAGCTGAAACGATATCGATCAGGGCCCCTTTCGATTGCAGATTCAGCGAGATCCCTCCCCCCAGATGAGCCACGATGACATTGACCTCTTCCAGGTTAAATCCCTCCCGGGCCGCAATTTCACGCGCGACAGCCCGGGTATTGAGAACATGGCTGAAACTTCGCCTGTCATAGCCCTTGACACCGGACAGGCGGGCCAGGGGCGTCAACTCGTCCACCGAGACAGAATCGTAAATGAAAGCGGGAGTCTGATTCTCCCTGGCCAGCTGCCAGGCTATCCCCGCACCGAGGTTGGATGCGTGCTGTTCGGCCGGACAGTCCAGCAATGTCTTGACCATGGTTTCATCGATGATGTAGGCGCCGTGCCTTACCGGCGGAAGCATGCCCCCTCTTGCTACCATGACATCCAGCGAGCTGGGGGCCAGACCTTCTTCCTGGAGAAATTCCTGGACCCGGCTGACCCGCATGGGGAGCTGGTCCCGGATCGACCCGTACGCTGCCAGCTCCTTATCGGAGTGGTTGATTTTTTTCTCTTTGAGCAGTTCAAGATCTTCGAACAGGGCCACCTTGGTGGTTGTTGATCCGGGATTGATGACCAGAATCTTCATGAATTTTTTGACTCCTTCAGAAGGCCTCGTTGGATGCAGCCAGAGCTGAACAGGCAATGGAAAGAACCTTTTCCTCTGTCGATGACGACCGGGAGGTGAGAATAACAGGAGTACTGGCTCCCATCAGAAAACCAGCGGACCGGGCACCGCCTCCATAAATGAGCGATTTGGCCAGCAAATTTCCTGCCACGAAGTCGGGCACCAGCAGGATATCGGCATCGCCGGCAACCGGACTGCTGTAGCCTTTGATTCCAGCCGCCTCCTGATCAAAGGCCAGATCAAAGGAAATGGGCCCCTCGACCAGGCAGTCCTGGATCCGGCCCTCCTGATTCATTTTTTTCAAGGCGGCCGCCCTGACAGTTTCCGGCATGCGGTCGTGAACTTTTTCAACCGCGGCCAGGCAGGCCACCTTGGGCCTTGCAACGCCCAGACGGTGCATGACGCCGACCGCGTTTTCCAGGATGGCAACAAGCTGATCCAGATCGGGATACATGACCATGCCGCCATCAGTCACAAGCAGAAGTTTATGGTAACGGGGAACATCAAGCAGGGCGACGTGGGAAATCAGGCGGCCGGTGAGGAGCCCGTGCTCCTTGTTGACGACTTCCTTGAGCAGGACTGCCGTGTCGATATTTCCCTTGAGGATCATGTCGTGCCCGCCGGCGTGAACGGCTGAAACAGCCTCCAAGGCCGCCTCGCGCGCTGTAGGTCTGGTCAGGGTCCGGGCTTGCCGGACAGCGGGATCACCCGCCGCATAAAAGAAGGCTTCGACCAGACCCATCGCCTCTGCCTGCAGAACAGCCTGACGGGTATTCTCATCGGCACAGACGACTGCACACCTCTTTTTTTCGGGGTTGGACATGACCCGGTCCAGAATCGGCCTGAAGCGGTTTCCCATGGCCTGCCTCCTTTTTTACTGCTGCTGATTTACTATATCACGATCCATCCGGCCCCGCCTTCCTGCCCTCCCCGCCCCCCTCTTGCCGGGCCTTTCCATTCCGGCCCTTGTGCTATAACCTGACTTTTACAGTTTGAGCTGAATCACCCAATCCATTTACGGCATCCACTATCTCCCAAACTCGCCTAATGCGCAGGTTTGGGAGTTATTCCATGAGGGAAATGACGCCCGGCTATTGTGTTATGCTTGGTTATGCTTTATAATGGATGCGAGAGGAGGTGGACCCATGATCAGAAAAGATAAACGGATTATGAAGGACGGGACAGCCAAGACCTACATCCGGGTCGTCGAGGGCTATAGGCCCGCCCCGGGCAAGCCACCCAAGCAACGAACCCTGAAAAGCTTCGGGTATCTGGAAGACCAGGAAGACCCCGAGGCCTTCATGCGGGAAG
>JAAZGO010000002.1 GCA_012511175.1 Fastidiosipila sp.
TGCGACAGTATAAGGTTTTAGGGGAGGAAGATGGCAACTATTGCCAGATTAAACGAGACAGTCGCTTTGCCAGATTAAGCTGGACGTTTTTTTTGTCTCACTGTCCAGCTTACATTGTCATTTATCTGCCTGTTTTGTGCCCGTTTTGCCTTGTTGACAATCATTTGGTCCATCTGATAGACTTACACAGCCGCTTGAGACAGCGATTTGGCGCAGTAGTTCAGTTGGTTAGAATGCCAGCCTGTCACGCTGGAGGTCGAGGGTTCGAGCCCCTTCTGCGTCGCCACAATTGCCGGCCTTATGCCGGCAATTGTCTAAGCCCAGATAGCTCAGTCGGTAGAGCAACGGACTGAAAATCCGTGTGTCGACGGTTCGATTCCGCCTCTGGGCACCAGAAATTTATTTGACTCCAGCTGGGATTTAGCCGCTGGAGTTTTTTTAACCGGATCTGTGAAAGATGAATGGCTTTTTTCTGTCGTATTGCAGCCCGGTATAACAAAAACCAGAGACTGCTCCAACTTACCTTAAGTTGATTTGTCCAGCGGCTGGCGGGTGAACTTGACAAAAGATCCTCTTTAATGGTGTACTAGACGGGTATTCAGTACAATTGCTTTGCTTCACATGTTATGCGAATCATTGACTTTGGATGATCAGCGGCATGCGTTTTTTTGTTTTTCGTAATGGGTACAAAATAAAATTTCAGGGGGTACCCAAATGAACAGCGGTACAGTGAAATGGTTTAACCAGGACAAGGGGTTCGGCTTCATCGCCAACGACGACGGCGGAGATGATCTGTTTGTGCATTTCTCCTCCATCATTTCTGAAGGCTACAAGACACTTTCCGAAGGTCAGAAGGTCACTTTTGACATTGAAAGAGATCCCAAGAACAATAAGCTGAGAGCGGCCAACGTCCGCTTAGCTTAAGGCAATTTTCGAAGGCCGGGCGCCGCCTGGTCAAGTCCGGAATCTTGACGTCAATTCAAGTGCCGGTACTTTCGTATACCAAGTTGACGCGTGTGCTCGGGACCGGTCCGTGAAGAGGCCGGTCCCGAACTTTTTTGAAGCAGATACCCCCCGTCAAGAGAATCCTTGCTATGGGCTCGGCATCCTGTGAGAAGGCAGGGGAACGTTCTCCTGCCGGTCCTCCATTTTCGCGAACGCAATTCTTCCTGTCTATCCTATATGTCGTCATGATGACTGCCCTTGTGTCTATGTCTGGTGGACAGATGTATGAGTATCAAAATATCGATTGGGTGAAAGGCTTGGCAGCACGGCCTTATGAGTGACCGCCCATAATATTCGTTTCAAAACAAAAAGGCAAAATCTTGTCAAAATGAGCACTTACAGGGCCTCTGCGGGATGAAAATCGTACAATCGTTGTCGCGTAAGTTATACACATAGTTATCAACATTATCAACAAAAATGTTGGTAAGTAATCGACAGACTTCCGGATAAATTATCGCCAAAATGCGCAAAACAAATGGCGAAAAGGAGATATAATTAGATCTTTTTTTGGGTGCGGCAAAAGAGGATACTTGGAATTCCATTCAGCTAACCGTCAAGAATTGCGTTGTCACCGCCGACCGCCTGCGCTAAAATGGGGAAAGGAAAAGGGAGGGGGTGAATATGAAAATCGCAGTCGCCAGCGATCAGGCAGGTTACGAACTGAAGGAGGCCGTCAGGCAACATCTTCTGGAACAGGGCCATGAGGTTCATGACGTGGGAACCTACTCCAGGGATTCGGTCAGTTATGCTGAATTCAGCCAGAAAGCGGCGGACAAAATCGTGGAAGGAACGTGTGAGCGGGGGATTGTCATCTGCGGAACGGGAATCGGCGTGTCCATGGTTGCCAACAAGAATCCCGGTGTGCGCTGCGCGCTTTGCACCAATGCCTACATGGCGGAGATGGCCAGGCGCCACAACGATGCCAACGTGCTGGCTTTGGGAGGCCGCGTGCTCGCGGTGCCTTACGCATTGACCCTGGTGGATATTTTCATGAAAGAGTCATTTGACGGCGGCCGCCATCAAATTCGGATCGATCAGATCACTGAACATGAAAGGAGCATCTTTCGTGACTAAAGAAAACAATTATGAGGGGGTGTTCATTTTTGACCACCCGCTGATCCAGCACAAGCTTGCCTTGATGCGCGACAAGGACACGAAATCGAAAGAGTTCCGTGAACTGGTCAGCGAAGTATCCATGTTGATGGCCTATGAGGTAACCCGTGATCTGCCCTTGCGGCCGATCGATGTCGAAACCCCCATTGGGACTGCGCACTGCCATATCATTGACGGAAAAAAACTTGCCCTGATCCCTATTCTAAGGGCAGGTTTGGGTATGGTCGACGGCATGATCAACCTGATTCCCATGGCCAAGATCGGTCACATCGGACTTTACCGCGACCCGGACACCCTCGAGCCGGTTGAGTATTATTGCAAGCTTCCCGATGACATCGAGAACCGGGATGTGATTTTGCTGGATCCCATGCTGGCTACGGGCGGTTCCGCGGCGGCTTCAGTCGGCTTCCTTAAGGCGCGCAATATCGAACACATCAAGTTTGTCTGCCTGATTGCAGCCCCTGAGGGTATTGAGAAGTTACATGGCGAACATCCGGATATTCCCATTTTTTGTGCCGGCTTGGATGACTGCCTCAACGAGCACGCCTACATCGTTCCAGGCCTGGGCGATGCCGGCGACAGGTTGTTCGGAACAAAATAAGCCGCTATTGCCTGTAAAGGAATCCGCAGGGCACTTCCCTCTGCCCAGAGGGAAGCGCCCTTTTATTCACAACGGAAGTAAAAAAAGTGTCCCGCAAAAGCAATCCTGCACTTGTCAGGGAGCAGGTATTGACGGTGACCATTCAAGCGGACCCCGTCCAGGCTTGTCCCGTTTTTTGACCCAAGGTCCTCAATAAAAAAGCTGCCGTCCTTGAGCAGAATGCGGGCGTGGATCCGGCTGATGGCGGACGAATCAATGCAAAGGTCGGCGTCCCCCAGATCCCTGCCAATAAAAAACTCTTCGGTGAGAATGTAGGCACGATGCCCGTATTCTTCCTCGGGTGTTCCCGGCAAGCCTTCTGACAACTGGGCGATTTTGTAGCCCGCGGGCGCAAGGTCGAGCTCATGGGTTATTTCGTGAATCGGACTTTCGCCCGCACCAAGCAGGACCCGGCAGGCCGCCTGAATCATGGAAGAGATTTTTCCGGTTTTCTGTGAAACTGCCGGCCGCCTTCCAGACGGCCGGCAGGGAGGGCCGGCAAGTGCCCGTGCCTCCTCCAGCAAGTCGCCATAGGCCTGTTTGGCAAAAAGGGCGCTGAAGCGGTCCGCCGTGAGGGGATCCCATTGAAAAACGCGGGCCATGAAATCCATGAGCGGCTCACCCTGATCTTTCAAGCCCGCATGATCGATTGAGAAGGGCAGGCAAATCAGTTTCACCCCGGGCTCTTTATCCGGGCAGCCGGGTTCCGTGAAAATAAGATCCGGCCGCAGCAGATCCTGCTCGACCAGCAGAAGGTGGTCAAGTGCCTCATCGACCGCGGTCATAATCCTTTCGAACAAGCGGTAACCGGTGGCCTTATCCCCTTTTATAGATTGGACCGCCCGGCACAGGGGCTGGAGATTCCCCACCTCTGCAAAGAGAACCACTCCGCCACCGGCGCTCAGCTGCCAGGAAAGGGGCAGGGCGCTTGCAGGGCGATGGCGGAGCAGTCCGGTCTCAAGGCAGGGATCCGCATCACTGCCTGCGGAAGCCAGGCGGGCTGACAAGCGGATAAAACCGGGAAAACCTGTAGAGTCCACCATGCCAGCCACTCACCCTACAATCCTTCAATGACTGAAGAGGTGAAGACTTTATCGATCAGTTTGTTGGCAAAGGCAATGATGTTTTCGCGGAACAAGAGAGCAATGGTGATCAGAACGGCGATAATGATGATCACTTCAAGCGTTCCGAAGCCGTCCCATGACAGCCTTTCCGGCTTTTTTCCTTTTTTCACGGCCGCCTCCTTTCAATAGGGCATGTCAATGTGTCTCCCATTATGGCCCCGCGCACTTCCCGCCCTGTTTCGCCGTCATGTCTTTAAGGGGCCAGGGGCGCGGAATTGACAGAATCGCCAGCTTCATAAAAAGGAGCGCATGCTGACCAGAGCCGGCAGGATGACGGTCACCATGACCACGATCAGGTCGATTGCCATGGGAATGACATAGAGCAGGGAGCGTTGCTCAGCTCTTCCTCTCAGGGCATCGCGGTAGAGCTGACGGCTCCGGTCAGATTGCATGCGGATTAGTTCCAGGATTTCCCCACCTCCTTCACGCTCATAGCGGGCCATCAAGCGGAGGGCTGCCTGCACCTCAGGCAGGGGGCAGCGTTCGGCCAGCTGGTCGGCAGCCATCACACTGTCGTAGCCTGTTTCAAGCAGCAGGGCCGCCTGGGCCAAACTTAAGGCAACCGGATTGTCGGGATGGGCGCCGGCAATGTTGACATGGGCCACCATGCGCAGGGAACGGTCAAGAGTCAGACCGCTTTCCATCAGGATATGAAGCGAGTTGACCACGGAAGGATAGAAAAACCGGAACTGCTCTTTTTGCCTGGCCGCCTGTCCAACGGTGATCAGGTCCCGAAGCGTTGAAAAAGCGAAAGGTGTCAGCAGGATCAGAAACCATGAAATCCGCCCCGACAGGGCAAAGAGGGCAGCAAGAAAAAGGCCTGATGCCAGATCGAGACGTTTTCTGGCCAAATAGGAAGGCCAGGCATATTCAGGATGACCGGACAGAAGGAGGACGGCTGAAGCGACCGACATGCCAATCTGGCCGGGCAGCCAGTCCAGGTAAAGGCGCGACAGCCATTTGGCTGCGGCTGGCTTTCGGGAGGCGGGCAGTTTTCCGCTGCCAGCCTTATTTTGCCGCTTCTTCTTGATTTTCGTTTTTTCAGGTGCTAAGAGCAAGAGCAAAATAAAGAGGGCGAACATCGCCACCAGATAAAGGAGTTTGAGCGGCAGCATCAGGGCAGGCGACTCGTGAATGGGCTGGCTGTAGGTTGAGGTATTGCTCAGGACAAAGCGAGCCATGAAGAAGGGGATTACAGCCAGGATCAGCGCTTCGCTGGAGTGACCGCGCCGTTCGTTGGAAACCTCGCTTTGTGCGTTGATCTGAGCAGCGAGATCCTGATGACTCTGACGGATAAAGATGTCAACCCTGCCGCCTGTCTGGGCCAGCATGATCAGCATGGTAAAGTCCCGCTTGCAAACCGGCAGCCCAACTTGCCCTGTGAAGACAGACAGGGCTTCGTTCAGGGACATCTGTGCCTCCAGGTTTTTTCTCATCCGGAAGAGTGACCGGACGATCAAGTTGTTGCGGCCAAGCTGGCCGGACAAGGGCCGGGCGGATTCGGAAAAAGCTGCTTCCAGGGGAATGCCGGCTGAAAGCCTGGTTGAAAGATAGCCCAAAAGATGGAGGTATTGGGTCAACAGCATCCGCTCCTCGCGCCTGTGGAAGAGACGGGCCAGACCGATTCCCAGCAGAAGTGCCCCCGCGGCAGTGACAAACCAGCAGGAAGGGGTGTCTCCGAGAAAGGCGATCAGGGCCAGCCGGGCGGGGATAACTGACAGGAGGACCCAGCGGATGGTTGACAGCCACCGGTGACGGGAAAGCTGTCTTTCTTTTCTTCTCCGGGACTTTGGAATACGACCGAAGACCCCCTCTTTTCCTTTGTTCATTTTCTGCATGCCTGCTCCTTTCGGCCGCGCAGGCGGCCAAGATGAACCGTACGGCAAAGTCTTTCCCCGGCAGGCGGCATTCCCCTATCTTCCGTATGATCGCGCGGAGGAAGGATTTTGCAGGAGGTTCCGGATTTGTTGGCACTTGTGTGAGGTGACCGGTAATGGACAGAAAGCTGAAAGGTTTCATCTTGAAAACCGGTGACCGAACTGATTTCGGCGACCAGCCGCCTGCCGTCGGGCATCCTGACCAGGTGGACCATGAGGTCGATGGATGATGCGACCATCCTTCTGCATGCCTCCCAGGGAAGCTGCGAGGCGGTCATGAGAAGAAGTGCCAGGCGGTTGAGCATCTCAGCCGTACTGTTTCCATGGCCGGTTGACATGGAGCCGGGATGGCCCGTCTGCATGGCCTGGATCATGTCGTAAGCCTCGATGCCTCTGACCTCGCCGACGATCACGCGGTCGGGCCGGAGGCGAAGCGAGGAATTGATGAGGGTGGACAGGGAAATGGTGCCGCTGCCATCGATCGAAGCCGTGCGCGCCTCAAGGCGGACCAGGTTATGTTTTCCAGTCAATTCGAGCTCGGCGGCATCTTCCACCGTGACGATGCGTTCATGCTGGGGAATGAAGGCGGCAAGTGCGTTCAAAAAGGTGGTCTTGCCCGAAGCTGTACCGCCGCTGATGAAAATATTTTTACGTTCCCGCACGGCGTCCGCCAGGAAAGCAGCCTCGCCTTGGGGGATGGTCTGATTATTGATCAATGCCTCCATGGAGGGATGAATGCCCGTAAAGCGTCTGATCGACAGAACCGGACCGTTTGGCGCGGCAGGAGGCAGGATGGCGTGAACACGGGAACCGTCCGCAAGCCGCATATCGGCAATGGGTGAGCGCTCGTGTACCAGCTTGTTGGCCCGCCCGAAAAACCGGCTGATCACATGGGTCATATGGGCAGCTGAATCAAAGGACAGATCGGTCATCTCCAGCTTCCCGGCCCGCTCGATGTAGATCTGGCCGGGGTTGTTGACCATGATCTCTGTAATATCCGCTTCCTCCAGAAGCGGCTGCAAAATATCGAGGCCCCGCATGGCATCAAAAAGATGGCGGATCAGGCGTGTTTTCTCCGCAACGGTCAAAGAAGAGCCCTGCGTCCGCTCCGATACCTCAGCGGCAATCATGCGCCTCAATTCATCGTCCGAGGGCTCGCTTCCCGGTTCAAGGTGAGAAGCGATGCGCTGGATCCAGAGTTGCTTTTCCTTGTAGCCCGGAAGCAAGGTCAAGACTCCCCGGGATCCGCCGTCGCTGTCGGGTCAGCCGGATGTTCGAGAATGGCGCAGCTTTTCGGGAGAGCTGCCAGAAAGATGCCCAGTTCACGCCGGGCCATCTGGGCAGCAGAGGAATCGCCCTGGGGAATGTCGACATAGAGCTGGTCGCAAAGGATAGCCAGTGATTTCAGCTTGTCAAGGGGCAGGCCCGCGGTATCGAGCCAGACCACTGTCGGCTCTGTTGAGGTGCGGGCATAGGCGCCGCAAAGGTTGACCAGCTGTTTCAGGTGCCGGGTCTCGCAGGCGATCATGTCATCTGCCCGGTCGGGGAGCCTGAAAGCAAAATAACCATTCTCATGTAAATAGAGCCAGGAACCAAGGTCACCGGCCTCCGGCAGGTCTCCCGAGGCGATCAGGCAAAGCAGGTCGCCCAGGGTTTGCCGGGGTCCCCGCCGAAAGGTGTCGGTGACCAGATAGAGCGGTTTGACCGGCAGGTAGATCAGCCTGCGTCCGGCGGCCATTTCCTTCTTGATGACATGCCGCGTGATGGCCTCGCTTCTTTCCTGGGAGAATGACAAGTGGCAGCCAAGCCACCGGCGGCCGGGTTCCGCCCCGGATGCGGCCGGATCAATTTGATCCGCCAGATGGTGCCTTATCGCCTGGTCAATCCGGCGGGCTCCCCCAAAACGGGGCACCCGCTCCATGAGCCCGTCATCATCCTGAGCGGACTCCTGCCCCCAATGGAGCACGACAGGGCCCCCGCTGACGGAAGTATAGGTGTTTTTGAGCGAGGAGGGAACGATCAGAAGTGAGGCAGGCGCGTCCAAAGTGAAGTCGCGGGAGGCCGCCGGTTTGACGACAACCCGGTAGGAGCCCGCTGCCAGCGCGCGGAGGCGGTCCGCCATCCGGTCGGCTGCCTGGCTGTATGTGTCTATCAAAACGACCGTCGGTTTGATCCGCACCACCTCCGCCCTGCCTTGTCCCAGCCATAACCTGTGGGGTTATCTTAAAAAAGAGCCCTAGATTTTCCGAGCAAAGAGAATGACAGAAAAGGCCTTCTCTTGCTTTTTTCGTCAAAGATCAGCCTGGCTGATGTGCTATAGTAAGCAAAATTGAATATCAACTTATCGCGAGAGGTGGAGGGACTGGCCCTGTGAAGCCCGGCAACCGCGGTGATGCGGCGGTGCTAATTCCTGCAGATCGCAAGATCTGAAAGATGAGGTTTGTGACAGCCTCCTCCCGGAGGCTTTTTGTCGCCACAACCCTCTTCTCCCGCTTAGGAACCAGGAGGTAAAAATGTTTAATTCAACGAATGACTCATGGCTGTTCACTTCTGAATCGGTGACCGAGGGTCACCCGGATAAGGTTTGCGACCAGATTGCCGACGCGGTGCTCGATACCCTGATCGGTCATGACCCCTGCGCCCGTGTCGCCTGTGAAACCGTTGTGACGACGGGCCTTGTGCTGGTTCTTGGGGAGATCACCACCAGTGCCTATGCCGATATCCCCCTGATTGCACGCGAAACACTGCGCCGGATTGGCTATGCAGACAATCAGACTGGATTTGATGCCTCCTCCTGCGCAGTCTTAACTTCAATTGATGAACAGTCGGCGGATATTGCCATGGGAGTCAACTGTTCACTTGAGGCCCGCGAAAATGGCGACCACGATACGGGGGCAGGGGATCAGGGCATGATGTTCGGCTTCGCCAACAGTGATACGCCGGAATACATGCCGCTGCCCATCACCCTGGCTCACCGGCTGACCAAAAGACTGGCCGAGGCGCGCAAAAGCGGGCATGCCCCCTCCCTTTACCCGGACGGCAAATCACAGGTAACCATCCATTATGAGGGCGAGCGGCCCGTGCACATCGATACGGTAGTCATCTCATCCCAACACCGCGATGATGTTCCGTCCGAGCAGGTACGCGAGGAAATTGAGGATGCTGTCATCTACCCTGTTCTGGCAGGTGATTTATTTGACAGTAAAACCAGGATCCTGATCAATCCGACAGGCCGTTTCGTGATTGGAGGACCCCAGGGCGATACGGGCCTGACCGGCAGGAAAATCATTTGTGATACCTATGGCGGCTTTGGCCACCATGGCGGCGGAGCCTTTTCGGGCAAGGATCCGACCAAGGTTGACCGGACGGGCTCCTATGCCGCCCGTTACATCGCGAAGAATCTGGTCGCTGCCGGATTTTGCAGTCAGTGTGAGGTTCAGATTGCTTACGTGATCGGTGTCGCCCAGCCGGTTTCAGTCACGGTGACCACTTTCGGCACAGGCAGGGGACATTCCGACCAGGAGTTGAGCGCTCTGGTCAGGCGGTCTTTTGATCTGCGGCCCGATGCCCTGATCGAGCGCTTTGATATGCTCCGCCCCATCTATGCGCAGGTCAGCAATTACGGTCATTTTGGCAGGCCGGACCTGGATCTGCCCTGGGAGCGCCTTGACGCCCTTGAACAACTCCTGTCAAACTGAGGAAAGCAATCATTCTTATGGAGTCCCGGCAAAGGCATGGCTGATCACAGACAAGGTGAAATCCGGAAAGATAAGGCTTCCGGCATGGAAGAATCTGTCTCTTTTTCAGGCACCGTCCTGCGGGTCGTTTTTCGTGATGAAGACAGCGGCTATACCATTTTGGAGCTGGGCGGCGAAGAAGATGAGCTGGCCCTTGTCGGCATCATGCCTCATCTGTCGGCGGGTGACAGGATTTCAGGAGAGGGAAGTACAAGCGACCATCCCGTTTACGGCCCGCAGATCAATGTCCGGACTATTTCGAGATCGGTTCCGCAAGGGCAGGCAAGAATTGAGAAGTATCTCTCGGCAGGCGCTGTCAAAGGTGTGGGGCCGGCTACTGCGAAAAAACTGGTCCAGGCTTTCGGGGATAAGACGCTTGAAGTCATGCGGCTTGAACCTGAGCGGGTGGCTGGAATCCGGGGTATCGGGCTGAAAAGGGCCCGGGACTTCCAAAGCCAGCTGGAGGAGGACCGTCAGTACCAGGACTTGCTCCTGCTCCTTCTGCCCCATGGGATCGGGCCCTCACGTATCCTGCGGATTCACCGGATTCTGGGCGCCGGTGCGGAGCGGCTGATCCGCGCCAACCCTTATGAGCTTGCCAGCCGGGTTCCAGGCATTGGATTTTTAACAGCGGATGCCATCGCCTCGGCTGTTGGAATAGCCGGTGATCACCCGGCAAGGCTTAGGGGAGCGATTCTCTTTGCACTCCACCGCTCTCTTTTCAAGGGCGGCCACACGGTCGAATCGGCCCAAGCAGTCGCGGCTTCGCTCGCCCTTCGGCTGGAAGTCGGTGAGCCGGGGTTGATGCAGGCCATGGACCAATTAATTGAGGAGGGCCTGCTTGCCCGCTTGTCAGAGATGATGGAAAGAGGAAAGCTGCCGGCCAAGACCCCTTCCGGTCAAAACGGCAAGTGGGCCCGGGCTGCAAAAAAATTGGCCAAAGACCGTCTGCCGGCAGAGGGAGGCAAAAGCGGCAAGCCTGACCTGCCGGTTTCACCTGATTTGATCGCGCTTCGCGATGTCGCCCGGATCGAGAGGGCGATCGCGGAGCGCACCCTTCAATTGTCTGCCAGCAAGCTCTCCTCCAGGCAGTCCGTCAGCTGGCAGGAGGCGGCGGGCCTGGTCGAAGCTCTTGTGGAAAAAGAAGGATTCAAGCCCGGCGAAGAGCAGCAAGAAGCGCTGCTGATGGCGCTGACCCAGCCACTTTCGATCGTGACGGGCGGGCCGGGTACCGGGAAAACAGCCATGGTGCGCCTGCTGACGCTGATTCTCAAGGAACGGGGAGAAAAAATCCTTCTGGCGGCACCGACAGGCCGTGCGGCCAGGAGGCTGTCGGAAGTTTGTAAAATGCCCGCCAAGACACTTCACCGGCTGCTGGCGCTCCGGGCCCAGGACGACGAGCTGCCCGACGCATCCTTCTGGCTGACGGCGGAACCCCTTGACTGCGATACCCTGATTGTTGATGAATGCTCCATGATTGACCTCTTCCTCTTCGCCAATCTCCTGTCGGCAGTCAAACCGGGCACTCGCCTGCTGCTGATTGGCGATGCGGATCAGCTGCCTTCAATCGGCCCCGGCCAGGTTTTGCGTGACCTGCTCCAGACTCAGGCGGCAGCGCATAAGCAGCTGACCGAGATTTACCGTCAGGAGGCACACAAGCTGATTGTCAGCAATGCCCACCGGATCCTGAAAGGAGACCCGCTTGAGTTCGATCAAACGCTGGAATCCGACTTCATCTTCATTGATTGTGACGATGAGGAGGCCATGCATGAGGGGGTCATGAAGCTGTGCCGCCAGGTCCTGCCCGGCTACTACGGGGTCACCGGTCTGAATGGCGTCCAGGTTCTTTCAGCCATCCGGCGCGGTCCTGCGGGTGTAAGCCGGCTCAATCGCAGCTTGCAGGAGCTGGCCCACACAGGCTCATTTCAAGTCCTGGAAGCCGGAGGCCATCCATTCGCCAGGGGCGACAAGGTCATGCAGACCCGCAATAACTACGATCTGAGCTGGGAAACCGTCGTGGGAGGCAGGCAGGGCAAGGGGGTCATGAACGGCGAAACTGGCACGGTCCAGTCCATCAATCCTGCCGGGCCAAGCCTTACGGTTCTCTTCGAAGAGGAACGCCTTGCCCTGATCAAAGGTGAAGATCTGAATGATCTGGACCTGGCCTATGCCATCACCATACATAAATCGCAGGGGTCGGAGTACCCGGTGGAAATTCTGGTTATTCCTTCCGGCGCGCCCTCCTTTTTGACAAGAAATCTGCTCTATACAGGAATCACCCGGGCCAAAGAAAGGCTATTCCTCCTGACAAGGCGCCGTACCCTGGCCATGATGCTGAAAAACAACGAGGCCAACGAGAGGCGAGGCAGCCTGGTTTGGCAGCTTTCCCTCCGGCAGTGAACAGGCATTCCCGTTTTCGAAGAATTCTGTCTCTTGCCCAAAAGACCTTTGAGAAGCTTTATTACATTCCCTGCTGCGCCATCTGTGATGAAGCGGTTCATCCTCCGCTTCCCTCGCCCTTTATCTGCAGAGACTGCCTTGCCGGGCTTCCTTTCCGCCTGGGCAGGGAAGAAATTGAATGGCAGGGCGGCTTTCCCCTGTACGCCACTTTCTTTTACAGGGATGACCTGCCCAAACTCCTCGTTTCCATGAAATTTTCAGGCCGGACGGACCGGGCCCGTGCCTTGGCTCCTCTTATGGCGCACACGGTCCGCCGCCATCATTTAGGGGCTGACGCCATCATCCCGGTCCCCCTTCACCGGCGCAGGAAGGCGGAACGCGGCTATAACCAGGTTTCGGTTCTCGCGGAGTGCCTCTCAGAGGCCATCGATGTTCCCGCAGTTGAAGGGCTCCTGATCCGCCATCATTACACGGAGCGGCAAAGCGAGGCCCATTCAGTCAAGGAGCGGCAGCTGCATCTTCAAAATGCTTTCAGTATGGACCCTGCCTGTCCGCTTTCCTCCTCGCTTCAAGGGCGCCCCGTTATCCTCCTCGATGATGTGCTGACGACAGGCGCGACCATGATGGAAGCTGCGCGGCCGCTTATGAAAGCCGGGATACGGGTGACCGGGTTGGTGGCGGCCACAGGGAAAGACCGCTATCAGGGTTACGGTGAGGCGGCCGATCAATGGTAAGATATCCAAAACATGAAAGAGGTAATCTCCATGAACGGGTTGATTGTGGCTGGCCTGATTATTCCGGGGATCATGACCGGGATCGGGGCCATTCCCGCCCTTTTTGCCAGGGATGTGCCGCGCAAATGGCTTGACATCATGCTGGGTTTTGCCGCCGGCGTCATGCTGTCAGCGACCTGCTTTTCGCTCATTTTGCCCAGCATCGAGCATGGCGGCGGGACGCTCACAGCCGTCCTGGTGACTGCTGCCGGCATCGTGGCCGGCGCGGCCATGATTGACCTGATTGATCATTACGCGCCGCACGAGCACCTGATCTCGAAGCATCACGAAGGGGTCGTCACGGATTCCTTGAAGAAGATCTGGCTCTTTGTAATCGCCATTACCATCCACAACGTTCCCGAGGGCCTGGCTGTCGGCGTCGCCTTCGGATCCAATAATCCCGCTGGCGGAATTCCGATTGCCATCGGAATTGGACTTCAAAATCTTCCGGAAGGCCTGGCGGTGGCCTTTGCCTTGATGCGTGAAAAATACAGCGCAAAAATTGCTTTCTGGATTGCCCTGATTACGGGGATCATTGAACCGGTCATGGCCTTTTTGGGTTTTGGCCTGGTCCGCCTCTTCAAGCCGGCTCTCTCCTTTATCCTGGCGCTTGCGGCCGGTGCGATGCTTTTCGTAATCGTCGACGAAGTCATCCCCGAAACCCACAGCAGCGGAAATGAGCGGGCCGCCAGCTATGCCATGCTGATTGGTTTTGTCATCATGATGGTGCTGGATATCGCGCTCGGCTAATCAAAATAGGCATGTGACAGCTGACCGAAACGGTGATGGCTGAAGAGGACCAGGCGGTCCATGGTGAAGGGCGGTATACCCAGGATCTGGTAGATGTCAAGCGAGCCCGGGGCCATGGTCTGCCGGAGGGTGCCGGCAAAATCGAGCTGGGATCTGATTTCTGTTAAAAAACTCAGCATCAAAAGGGGATCGTGGACAAAGATGACCAAGGCCAGCAGGCAGGCGAAAGTATCCTTCTGGCCGATTCCCTGCCTGTATTCTGAAGGTGACAGAAGACCCTGCGGGAGCAGGGAAAGAAACGCTTCCTCTGGGATCAGGCTGGTCATCTCGCTGGAGAAAACACGCTCGCCGTGGGCGATGGTGTTACGGTATTCGCGCAATAGTTCAAGCGCAGCGTTGAAGAATTCATTTGAACGTTCCGGCGAATGGCCCGGAGGGATTGAAGCCGATTCGCCCCACATCATTTTTGAACAGATTTCCTCCCTGTCCGCTTCCCTCAGAATGTGATACCACTGGATGGCCAGACCGAACTCGATGTCGTGGACAAACATCCAGGGAGGCAATTGCTTCTTGCTGGTGAGAAACTTGTGAGAATAGGAGTTGCTCCGGGTGTCGGAAAGCAGAAATTTCAACTTGCTCCTCAAGGTCCGCAGGATTCCCTCGGTTGCCGGGTTGGAAACATCGTAATGTCCCTGGTAAAAAAAATTATTGCGGGGATTATCGATATCTTCACCGCTTTCGGTACCGAACTCGCGTGAAATCAGATAGGCAAGTTTTGTTTTAAAGGAAGCTTCGACGTAGAGAATCCCCTTGAGGAGGACCTGGTAGAAGTTGATGTTGAGCATGTGGGCAAGCTGAAGATCAAGCAGGGAAGGATTTCCTTCAAAATCCCGCTTGTCAAGACCGCCGTAGAGATGTTTGTTGAGATTGACCAGGGAATAATAGGAGAAGGTACTAAGGGCTTCGACTGCTTCTTTTTCATCAGTCACTTCGATGCCGCGGCTTCGCATGAATTCAATCTGTTCGGCGTAGGTGCGAAAAGTTTTATGTTTCAGCATGATTGACCCTCCCTTTTTGCGCTTTCATTATCTCACGCCCCCGCTGGTTTGCGGCCGCGGTCCTTGACAGCTTTGTAGGGCTGGGCAGCTGGTGCCGGTTCCGGATCGCCCTTCCCGTCCATCCACCAGCGACCGGTCAGGGGGGAGTAGTAGAGGGGTAAGTCTTTGCCGCAGATCCGGCACAGCCAGCACTCGCCGGAACCTGCCGATCGGGCGGCCCGGCGGCCCAGGTAAAGGGAGCGGGTGATCTCGTAGCGCGAGCCGTCCTCCCAGGTAATTTCGAGCGGATGCCGGGCGCCGGAGGCGCTCATCTCAAGAATAACGGAAACGAAGACGGGCCGGCTCATGGTCCGAAGAATCCAATGGGATGGATAACATTTTCGTTTTTTATGTCGTGTTCAGTAAGCGAGCGGTCGGCAAGTGAGATCCCGCGCCGGACGGCCAGGCCGCCGTAGCGGCCGCGAAGCAGATCGATGGTATTTTCAAGCTGCCACACGGCTTTCCGCCTTCTTTCTTCGGGCAGGAAGGATTCCTGGTTCAGTTTCGAAAGAGGGATGAGATTGCAGGCGCGTACGCCAAGACTTCGGATCCATTGCCCCGGCTTGAAATGGGCCATGATGAGCTTGAAGGCCGCCGGTGCGATCTCGGAACAGAGTTGGCTGGCAAGCGGGAGGGGGGCCTGCCGTTCAAAATTGCAAAGCTGATAGTCGCGCAGGCTGACCTGGACTGTCCGGGCTGCCATGCCGGCGTCGCGCAGCCGGCTGGCAACCGATTCAGCCAGCATGTAGGTGACCGCCTTGATGTCCTTCTCCGTGTAGAGGTCGTGCCGCGTCGTGATGGAATTGCCGACCGATTTGATGGGGATCTCCCGCCCCGATGAAGCGACGGGTGTCTCATCAAGGCCGGCGGCGAAGGTGTAAAGACTCAGGCCGACAATACCGAAGCTGGTGCGGAGGAAGTCCGGCCCTGCCGCAACGAGCTGACCGATGGTCCGGATGCCGACACGCCGGAGTTTGCGGTAAGTTGCCCGGCCGACGTAAAGCAGATCCTCGACGGGCCGGGAATAGACAATGCTGCGGTAGTTATGGCGTGAAATAAGGGTGGTGGCGTCCGGTTTCTTCAGGTCACTCCCAAGCTTGGCGTAGATTTTATTCCAGCTGACCCCGACACTCACGGTCAGGCCCAATTCCTTTTTCATGCGGCTCCGCAATGTTTCGGCGACGGCAAATCCATCATCCCGGGGGCAGTCGCTCAGGTCCATCCAGCACTCGTCGATGCCGAAGGATTCGACACGGTCCGTGTACTGGCGGTAGATCTCGCGGGCCAGCCGGCTGTAGTAGAGGTAGCTCCGGTAATCGGGCGGGACCAGAACCAGCTGCGGACATTTTTGTTTGGCCTGCCAGATGGTCTCTCCCGTCTTGATTCCTGTCTTTTTGGCCAGTTGATTTTTGGCCAGCACGATTCCGTGCCGGTTGACCGGATCGCCGGCAACGGCGCAGGGGACGGTCTTCAAAGAGGGCCGGCCAAGCATCTCCACGCTGGCGTAGAAGGAATTCTGATCGACATGCAGGATGACCCGGTCCTTCATTCCTGCAATCCTCCGCTCAACAAAGAGGCCTCGATGGACCAGCGGTGGGAGGCGGCATCGTAAAAGAGGGTGACGGGCCGGTCTTCGATCAGGCAGGAAAAACGCCAGTCGGAAGACCCGTCTTTTGCCAGGTTGCGCTGCGGCGCCTGGAGACGCCGGCTGATCGTAAACTCCGAACCGTCATCAAAACAAAGCCTGAGCGGGAAAAGATCACCTTCGGGGGTGATCTTCGCCACGACTGTGACATACCTGCGTTCCATGCCAAACCTCAATCGAACAATCGTTCGTATTTAGTTTAACACGTACATATGTTCGACGCAAGCAGCCAGCTTCTTATTTCAGATTGGCCTTAATCTCCCTGCCCTCCTGGTCATATTTTTTCTGTTTGCCGGTGATGGTTTCGATCTCAACTTTCCAGACCCCTGTCCGGCCAATGCTTCTGGCAACCTCCCGGTCAAAATGATCCATGAAGGCCGGCGTATAGCGAAGGCTGATGGCCCGGAGCGCCTCGATCTTTTCTTCCACGTCTGTGACTTCCAGCGCAGTCCCGCTTACGATGGCTGATTCGTATTCAGTGGAGAAATCATCTGTCCGCGGCTTGACGTTGACGGCACAGGCGATCGAAACGCGCGGATTATGGCGCAGCGCCTCAAATTTATCCCCGGCAGGCGCGCCGTGGAAGTAAATGAAACCGCCGATTCTTGCAATGGAGAGCGGAATGCCATAGGGGCGCCCATCCGGCAAGATGGTACTCAATACGGCATAGGGGCACCGGTCAATCACTTCCAGCGCCAGGGTTTTGTTCATCTCCCTGTCTTTTCGTCTCATCCTTAACACCGGCCTTTCTGTTTGCTTTGCAGGAACCCTTTACATTGTACGACAGCAGGCAGAATTCATGTTATAAAGGGAAAAGAAGTCTGCCGGTTTTGCAGATCCGTCAAATGATTGAAAATAAAAACCGCAAAGGAGACCAATATGTGACTGATTATTGAACTGATCGCCTGGATCGGGCGAAAATTGAAGCAGCTGGCGCTTTCCCTTGACAGGAAAGTTCGAAAAAAATGAGATTTTAAAAAGGTTCTTATTCCGAATCTTTCGCCGTGAAGGCATGAGGGAGGCCTTGCGGAACAGGTGGGATATTTGTGAAGGAATCATGGAGTTTTTGTTAAGTTAAAAACTTCAACGCTTGACAAGCGCCATCTGCATATTTATGATTGACCTACGTATCTCAAAATAAGAGAGCGTGATCGTCATGCGTTGATTCGTGTAAGGCGAATCGCCCTCTCTCCTTGCGGAGAGGGTAAAAATCATCCGGGTGACCGGGTGAAAAACAATTGGAGGAAGATTATGACCAAGAAGATTCTCGTGGCTCTGCTTGCCGTGATGCTGATTCTCTCGGTCGTCGCCTGCGATCGTGGTGAGAAACCGCCCGCCGGAGGTGACTACAAGATTGGTGTCTACACAGGAACCGTCTCACAGGGGGAGGAGGAGTACCAGGCAGGTCAGAAAATGAAGGAGCGTTACGGTGATAAGATCATTACCGGAACCTATCCCGACAACTTCTCATCTGAGGTCGAACAAGTCATCCAGGGTGTCCTGCAGCTGGCATCGGATGAGAAAGTGAAAGCCATTGTATTCGTGCAAGCCATCCCGGGCGCGGCGGCGGCCATTGACAAGGTGAGAGAGACCCGTCCCGATATGCTCTTTGTTGCAGGTGTCTGTGCGGAACCCCCGGAAGTGATGGCGGCCAAAGCTGACGTCAACCTGCTGGTCGACGAAATTTCCATGGGGCATACCATTCCCGAGGAAGCGCACCGCATGGGAGCCAAAACCTTTGTTCACATCTCATTCCCGCGTCACCTCGGCTATGAAACCATCGCGACCCGCCGTCAGATCATGATCGAGACATGCAAAGATCTCGGCATCACTTTCATGGATCTCGAAGCTCCTGACCCGACGGGTGACGCCGGTATCTCAGGCGCTCAGCAGTTTATCCGGGAAGACATCCCCAAGAAGATTGCGGAACTCGGTCCTGATACCGCCTTCTTCTCAACCAACTGCGGCCTGCAGGAACCCCTGATTCAGGAAGTGCTCAAGGGTGGAGCCATCTATCCGCAGCAGTGCTGCCCGAGCCCCTATCACGCTTACCCCGCAGCCCTGGGTGTTGACCTGGAAGGCCACGAGGGCGATGTTAAGTTCATGCTCCAGTCCATTCGCGACAAGCTTCTGGAGGCTGGACAAGAGAAGCGCATGTCGACCTGGGGTGTTCCCATCAACATGCTGATGCTGGAAGCTGGTGTCGAGTACGCCATCGAGTTCTGTGAAGGCAAGTTCACTGAACGCCACGATCGTCCTGCGCTCGAGCGGGCCATCAAGAAAGTGGCCGACGAGTACAAGGCGGGCACAATTCAGATTTCCAACTTCAAGACCGAAGATGGCAAGGAGCTCGATAACTTCTACATGCTGCTGGCTCCCTTCGTTGACTTCAGCAAGCCGATTGAGTGAGCACTTCACGGTGAACGCCTAGATGCTGTTTGCCTGATGCATGAGCGCGCCGGCTCCAACAGGAGTCGGTGCGCTTTTTTAAAAGCGATCATCCAGGGGCGGGCGCCGGCGTGCCGGCGGCAACGCCCGGACAGAAGGAGAATGAAATGGACGGGCCACCCATTTTATCCATGAAGGGGATAAGCAAGGAATATTTTGGCAACCGTGTACTGAAAAATGTTGATCTGGCTGTCAGACCAGGCGAAATTCATGCCCTGGTCGGTGAGAATGGCGCCGGTAAGTCAACCTTAATGAATATTCTGTTCGGCATGCCTGTCATCCACACGACAGGTGGCTTTGAAGGGGAAGTGGAAATCGGTGGCCAGCCGGTCAAGATCATGAGCCCGCACGAGGCCATGGATCATGGCATTGGCATGGTCCACCAGGAATTTATGTTGATTCCCGACTTCACCATTGCCGAGAATATCAAAGTGGGACGGGAAATCGGGACGCCGACCGTATTTTCCAAGGTTTTCGGACCCGCCCTGGATATTCTTGACCGCGAGGCCATGAGCCGCGACGCAAAAAAAGCCCTGTCCCGGATTGGGATGAATATTGAGGACTATGTCAAGGTTGCCGGCCTTCCCATCGGCTACAAGCAGTTTGTTGAAATCGCGCGCGAAATCGACAAGACAGGAATCAAGCTTCTCGTTTTCGATGAACCGACAGCAGTGCTGGCAGAAAGCGAAGCGGAGCGCCTGCTCGAAATCATGAAAATCATCACCAGCCAGGGGATTGCGATCATCTTCATCACCCATAGGCTCGATGAGGTTATGGCGGTGGCCGACAGCCTGACCATCCTGCGCGACGGCGAACTGGTCGAACATGCCATGACCCGTGACATGACCGTGGTTGAGATCGCAGCCAAGATGATCGGCCGCAAGGTTGAGCGCCTGATTGATCTTGGCGATACCTGCCGCGTCTGCGAACAGGAGACGGTTGCTTTTGAATTAAGCAATTTCAGCGTCGACATGCCCGGTGAACAGGTCAAGGGCATGAACGCCTCCGTTTTTGAAGGAGAAATCTTCGGTTTCGGTGGTCTTGCCGGCCAGGGGAAAATCGGCATCATCAACGGCGTCATGGGGCTTTTCCCTGCCGAGGGTGATGTCACGGTTTTCGGGGAAAAACTCCGGCTTGAAAGGCTGGGGGATGCCCTGAAGCATGACGTGGCTTTCGTCTCCGAGGATCGTCGGGGCGTCGGACTCCTGCTCAACGAATCCATCGAACGCAATATTGTCTTTTCAGCCATGCAGGTCCACAACCAATTCCTGCGGCGAATCGGCCCCATCAAGATGTTTAACCGGAAAAAGGCGAAAAAACACACGCTGGATATGATCAAGCTGCTCGATATCCGTTGTACGGGTCCCCACCAGAAGACAGGAAGTCTTTCCGGCGGCAATCAGCAAAAAATCTGTCTGGCCCGTGCGCTTACCATGAATCCGAAGATTCTTGTTGTCGCCGAACCGACACGGGGGATTGACATCGGAGCAAAAAAACTTGTTCTGGAGCATCTGGTCAAGATGAACGTCGACCAAGGGATGACCATCGTCATTATCAGTTCGGAACTGGTCGAGCTGCGCTCCATCTGTGACAGGATTGCCATCGTATCCGAAGGGAAAGTTGCAGAGATCCTGGCGCCGGATGCCTCTGACGCGGCCTTCGGGCTGGCCATGTCCGGAATGTCCCTCGCCGGTGTTGAAGGGGGGGTTGAAGATGAGTAATACGAAACAAACGATCCAGCGCATTGGCTGGCCCCGGCTGATCATCGGCCTCTTCTTCGTTTTGCTGGTCATTGTGTCTCCGGTTATGGGCCTGAAAATCACGGATGTCTTCAGTGATGTGCTCCGGCGCTGGTCCATGTTCGGTATCCTCATCCTGGCCATGGTGCCGGGCGTGCAAAGCGGTATCGGCCTGAACTTTGGCGTTTCGCTGGGAATTGTCGCCGGCCTGATTGGCAGTACAACGGCCATTGAATTGTCTTTCCGGCACGGTTCGCCACGGCCTTGGACCGATCTTGCCTTTGCGCTCCTGATTGCCATCCCAATCGCCACTTTGCTGGGTTTTCTGTACGGTCTGCTGCTCAACCGGGTCAAGGGATCTGAAATGACCGTGTCAACTTACGTTGGCTTCTCAGTTATTGCGCTTTCCAACATCGTCTGGCTATTGCTGCCCTTCCGGTCCGGCGTCCTCATCTGGCCGATCGCGGGCGAGGGTATGCGTAACACCATCAACCTGGAAGAAAGTTTTGGCGGCCTGATGAGTAATCCCGATGTGGTGGCAAAGATGCCCACAGCTCTTCACTGGCTGGCCTTCAGGGTGGGCGGCGTGGTCATACCCCTGGGGATGATTCTCTTTTTCCTTTTCATGTGCCTGGCGGTCTGGTTTTTCCTTTGGAGCAAAAAAGGAATTGCCATGAGCGCCGCGGGGGAAAATGAGCTCTTTACCCAGTCCAACGCCATCAATGTCAACCAGATGAGGATTCTGGGCACCGTGCTGTCTACCGTACTCGGAGCCATCGGCATCATCATGTATGCTCAGGTGTTTGGCTTCCTGCAACTCTACAACGCCCCGCTCATGATGGGATTCCAGTGTGTCGCGGCCGTTCTGATCGGCGGCGCGACGACAAGGCGGGCGACGGTGACCAACGTCATTGTCGGTGCCCTTCTTTTCCAGGGAATCCTGACGACCTCCCTGCCGGTAATCAAAAGGCTGATGCCTTCGGGAAGTACTTTGTCGGAGGTTGTCCGGATCATTATTTCGAATGGCATCATTCTTTACGCGCTGTCGAAAACGAAAGGAGGGAACCAGATTGAAAAATAATCATGACCTGAATCAATCAGCCGTTTCCCAGCCGGACGTCATCGTGATGCAGACGGAAACGCCCTTGAAAAAAACGCTCAGCTGGCTTTTCGAAAACAAAGTCATGCTGATGTTTGCTGCCCTCTGTATTGGCGCTGTCGCTGTTTCCGGCAACACCGTCGGTTTCGTCCTCGGAAATGTCCTCATTCGTTTTGGCCGTAATGGCTTTACTGTGTTGTCCCTGCTCATCCCGGTACTGGCTGGAATGGGGCTCAACTTCAGCATTGTCATCGGAGCCATCGCCGCACAGACGGGATTATTTTTCGCCGTGGACTGGGGTTTGACCGGCATGACGGGCATGCTGGTCGCTTTCCTTATTACAACGCCTCTGACCATGCTTTTCGGCTTCGGCGTCGGCCGCCTTTTCAACAAAATGAAAGGGGCGGAAATGATCGCCGGCCTGATCCTCGGCTACTTTGCGGACGGACTCTACCAGCTGTTTTTTCTTTACATCCTGGGAGGTATCCTGCCTGTCAGGACCAATAGTCTGGTCATACCCGGCGGTATCGGGATCAAGAATACCATTGACCTGACCGGTAACATGAAATATGCACTTGATCTGGTCAAGCTGGTGGATCTGGTCCTGGCCCTCGCGGTGCTTCTTGCCATTATTGCCATCATTCAGATAGTGGCCCGCCGGAAAAATGGACAGCCTTTTCCTGTTAAGACGCTTGTTCTGCTGGTGCTGGCCGCCCTCATCTATGGCCTGACTTTTATTCCCGCAGTCGGGGATTATTTCAGAACGGACCGTCTGCCGATTGTCAGCACCATTGAGATGGGAGCTGCCATCGCCGTCCTTTATGCGGTCTGGAAGCTGGTGAGCCACAAGCTGCGGCCGGATGGAAAGTTCAGGGTCAGGCGCTGCCTGATGATCATTGGGGTGGCTGCCGCTCTTTACGCGTCAACTTATATTCCGCTGGTTTACAGCATCATCAAGAACGCCTCCATTGCCGTACTTCCCTTTGCCCTGATCGCAGGCCTCTGTGTTTTCAACAAGGTCTTCCTGTCGACACGGCTGGGCCAGAACATGCGGACGGTGGGTCAAAGCCAGGTCATTGCCAATGCATCGGGCATTCACGTAGACCGCGTCAGGGTCATCGCCATGATCATGTCGACCGTTTTGGCTGGCTGGGGGCAGCTGATTTATCTGCAGAACCTTGGAACCTTTGCAACCTACGGAGCACATCTGCAGGTGGGGCAGTTTGCAATCGCGGCCCTGCTGGTAGGCGGAGCTTCCGTCCAGAAAGCCACCAACAAGCAGGCCATTACAGGCATCATCCTCTTCCACACGCTCTTTATTGTCGCACCGGAAGCAGGCGCCAAACTCTTCAACAATGCCATGATCGGCGAGTACTTCCGTGTCTTCGTATCTTATGGCGTGATTGCCCTTTCCCTGGCCATGCACGCCTGGCAGCGAAAGACAAAACCGGCACTTAAGCTCGAAATGCCCGACTAGAACCGGGCCGGAAAGAAAAAATAGAAAAGCCTTGGAGCAAATGCCCCAAGGCTTTTTTGTGGCGCGCCCGCCAGAATTTGAATCCGGAACCTTCTGATCCGTAGTCAGACGCTCTATCCAGTTGAGCTACGGGCGCGTGACAGCTTTACCATACTAGCGCCCGCGCCGGGGCTTGTCAAGAACACCAAGGAGCAGGCCGTCAGTCGAAGATCAGGGTAATTTTGGCGATGTAATCAGATTCCACCTGAACGGCCAGGGTCGTCAAGGAGCTCTCTTTTTGGAGCTGCACCATGTAACCATTTTCACGGATAAAGGGGTAGCGGAGATAAAGCTCATGGACCGAGTCGCCCGGCCGAAGCCCAGTACCCGTTTCAAAGGAACTGTAAGTGATGCAGACCTGATGAAGATCGCCTTCAAATGAAAGTGAATCCGGATCGCAAAGCCCGGAGGCTTCAACAATCATCCCTGGCCAAACAGCTCGAAAGGAGACGTCGCCCAGATTTTCACTGTCCATGATTTCCAGATTGAGAGGAATTCCAAGCGTTGGCAAGGCTGTTTCCGAATCAATTTTCGCCCCGGTTTCGTCCGGGCCAAAGAGCGGCTGGCCTTCGAAGAAAAGGAGGGTGTCATCGGGCTTGAGGGGCTGTGCGATATTTTCATCCGCTTGGAAGCGGCCCCCTGATTCAGTAAAAATGACTGTGCGGGTTTTGGCAGGCCTTGAATCTGCGGAAAGGAGCTGTTCTTCAAAAACTGCCCTGCCGGGCATCATCTCAAGGCAGCGGTAGCTCCCCTTGCCGGTCAAAACCTGATCATGGTAAAAAGCCAACAGGTCTTTGGCACGCCGGTCGATCGCAGCGCTTTGTATCCGGCTTCGAATTTCCGTATTGTGGCGCAGAAGGGCCGACAGGGCCGGTTCCGAACCGCCTGCCAGCGCGTCAAGGTAAAGGATGATGTAATCGTAGAGGGCGGCCTGTTTCTGCAGCCAGGACTTGGAAAAGCAGGGGATGCCGCTCTCATCCTTGGTGACGGGAATGGCAAATTTCAATTCGCGCAGGTCGGATGTACGCGCTTTGATCCACCAGATGGATGCATCGGCCGGTTTGGGTGTCAGCTGTTTATCCGCTTTAGCTGCGTAGCCGCGGATGACCGCGCTCTCGTCTTCCGATGCCCGGTAATAAGATGAGATGCTGCCCGGCAGGCAGTCAGATAGAAAGGCCACATAGCGCAAAAACTCCGTCTG
The DNA here is from genome assembly GCA_012511175.1 of Fastidiosipila sp. NCBI lineage: Bacteria > Bacillati > Bacillota > Clostridia > Eubacteriales > Oscillospiraceae > Fastidiosipila > Fastidiosipila sp. The sequence continues at coordinate 24,165 of JAAZGO010000002.1, forward strand.
TGAAATCTCAGCACGCTGAATGGCAGGGATGGCATGCCAGATTTTGTCCCGGTAATCCGCATGAGTGATGGCCAGAGTGATCAGGCGGACCCATTCGTCCTCGCGAAAAAATTTTTCGTTTTGCGGGCGAAGCACAAAAGGTGCAACGTCAACTGAGGGCAGGTCGGCGGGCTGAGAAGAAAAAGGCGTGCAGGCTGTCAGAAGACAGGCTGAAGCCAAGACCAAAAGCGCAGCCAGGAGCCGCACGCTGCGAAACTTGGTTTTTCGATTGTTCTGAATCACCATGCCCTCAAAGTCCACTGAAATCGCAAGGGTCAGGCAAGGAGCCCTGCCTGTTTATTGTGCCCCAAGCAGGCTCCTGCATCAAGGATCGGAGCATGCTTCCTTTTTGCCCCGCCGGGAAACTGCCTCAAAAACGATGATGCCGCAGGCGACTGCTGCGTTGAGCGAATTGATCCGGCCCCGAAGGGGGATGGACAAGAGAAAATCACAGTGCTGGGCGACCATCTTTGACATGCCCTCACCTTCGCTGCCAACGACCAGGGCGATGCTGCCGCCGTAGTCGGCATCTTTGTAGCAAGTACCTGATACCGCACTGGTCCCGAAAATCCAAAAACCCTGGTCTTTCAGCATGAGGATGGTTTGGGTCAGATTGTTGACCCGGCAAAGCGGAAGGTGTTCAACGGCGCCCGCGGAAGCTTTGGCGACCGCCGCGTTCAGCGGCGCAGACCGGTGCCTGGGGATGACAACTGCATCGATGCCTGCCCCATCCGCCACACGCAGGATGGAGCCGAGGTTGTTGGCGTCCTGAATGTGGTCGAGCAGAAGAAGAAAGGGATCCCGGCCTTCTTCTTTACAGGTCTGCAAAATGCCGTTGAGGTCGGAATAGGCGTAAGGTGCTGCCTCGGCGATAATACCCTGATGGGCCCGGGTCAGGGCCATGCTGTCCAGGACAGCCCGGCTGACAAAATCGACCCGGGCGCCCTGCTGGCGGCAACGGGCCGCCAAGGCAGCCAGATCACCGCGGGCGTTTTCCAGCACATAGACACGATTAAGCGACCGGCCGGCAGCCAGGGCTTCGGCGACCGGATTGCGGCCCTCAAGCCGGGTCAGTTCCAAATCATGATCTCTGTTTTCACTCATGGTCTTCGATTGGGTCTTCCGGTGAGTCAAGCAGATAGCTGATGAGGGCACACGTTCGTTCTTTTTTTCCCTGCAGCCAAAGCCATCCGATCAGTGCCTCAATGGCAGTTGCCTTCCGGTAGTCTGAGGGTGCGGCGTGCCGGGGCAGGCTGCTTGCATGGAAGTTGCGCGCACGCTTCAGGAGATTGCGTTCATTTTCCTCGAGGGAGAAAAGGCTGTTCGCGTCCGACAGCTTCCCTGCCAGGTTCGCCTGTCCCTCTGCACTGACGTACTTCTCTGCCAAACGGTGGAGCTGGCCGGAGGCAGCATTGAACTCGCCGGACAGCTTGGTCCTGACGTAGAGTTCGAAGACGGCATCGCCTACCCAGGCCAAGGTTGAGATGGAGCAGGAAAGAAGTTCATGCTCCGATAAAACGGACTTTCCAAAAAAATCTTCTGCTTCCAAGTGACCCTCTGGGCTCAATCAGCGGGAATGACACGTACCCCCTGGGGGGTATCCTCAAGCTTATAGCCATGGGAGAGAATCTCATCGCGGAGGGTATCAGCCCTTTCGAAATCGCGCTCCTCTTTGGCTCTCGTTCTTTCCCTGACCAGGGCCATGATCGCGTCCGGGATGACAAGGTCTTTTTTTTCAGGGTCCAGGCCCAGGATACCGCAAAGTTCAAGGATGGCAGAACGGGCCTCAAGCAACCGGTCAGCGGACACTTGTCCGGTAGCAGCTGCCGTATTGCCTGCCCGCACCAGCTCAAAGAGGGCAGCGACGGCGTCAGCGGTATTGAGGTCATCGTCCATGGCTTCTTTCCAGTCGTGACGAAAGACTTCAATGGCTTTGGCCAGGGCTTCTTCTTCCGGCCCGCTGACAGCTAAATCCTTTGAAGCGGCTGCCACAAAGGCCAGGTGATCGATGCTGGTGCTGATCCGCTGCCAGCTTGCCACGGCCGCATCGAGCAGATCATCGGAAAAATTGATGGGCATCCGGTAGTGGGCCTGCAGGATGAAATAACGCAAAATGTGGTAGGGGTAAAATTGAGCCAGGTCGCGGACTGTGAAGAAATTCCCTGCCGATTTGGACATTTTTTCGTGATTGACGTTGATATAGCCGTTGTGCATCCAATAGCGGACGAAGGGTTTTCCCGTCGCGGCCTCACTTTGGGCGATCTCATTTTCATGGTGGGGGAAAGTCAGGTCAACGCCGCCGGCGTGGATGTCGATGGTTTCGCCCAGATTGGCCAGGCTCATGGCGGAGCACTCGATGTGCCAGCCGGGCCGGCCATCGCCCCAGGGGCTGGGCCAGAAAGGTTCACCTTCCTTCTTGAACTTCCACAAGGCAAAGTCGAGCGGGTTGCGTTTACCCTCTGTTTCCGCCACCCGTTCGCTGGCACCGGCAACCAGGTCGTCCAGATTGTGGCCGGAGAGTTTGCCATAGGCCGGGAAGGTCTCGATCGAGAAATAGATGCCATCTTCAGTCTGGTAGGCGTGCCCCTTATCCATCAGCATCTGGATCAGGCGGATGATGTCGTCCATGGATTCCGTTGCCCGCGGATGGATGGTGGCCCGCATGATCCGGAGCGCGTCGGCATCCCGGTAGTATTCGCCGATCATTCTGGCAGCCAGTTCGCCCGTTGAAATGCCCTCGGTTTTGGCCCGGCTGATGACCTTGTCGTCGATATCGGTGAAGTTCTGGACGTAGGTCACCCGGTAGCCCAGCCAGAGAAGGTATCTTCTCAGGGTATCGAAGACGATGAAGGGCCTGGCATTGCCCAGGTGAAAGAAGTCGTAGACTGTCGGGCCGCAGACATAGATTCGGAAATGGTCTTTTTCAAGGGGAATCAGTTCTTCTTTTTGTCGGGTCAACGAGTTGTAAACTCTCACAGCCCACCTCCCGTGATCAAGGCATTTGTCTTCTTTCGCAAAAGAAAACCCGAAATGCCGCACTCCTTTTTTGATACCCAGCCTACATGCCAGGTGGGTGCCCTGCGGTGGTCTTAGAATGTCCTTCGAAAAGGCTTATCCCTATTCCACATCGACCCGGACTCCCCTTCAAAAAATGGTGGTCCAAAAACAAGAGTGCCGCGCATTCCAGGCAGCTTCATGATAGCACGATTGCAAAGGGGCTTCAAATCTTCCGGTTACATGATGCCCGTCACACAGGGCCGCAGGGATAAGGCACGTGATATAGTATCATATGGACAAAAATGCATCCGCCCTGCCTGCGGGCAGCGGCGGTTCCAGAACAATTCCATTACAAGGAGGACGCGATGACGTCACAGAAACTTTCGGAAGACAAGGGAACGGCAGTATTGACTGTCGAGGTTCCGTCGGAAGAATTCAAACAATCATTACAGGCTGCCCATCGGAAAAATGCCCGTCATTTCCAAGTGCCGGGCTTTCGCAGGGGGAAAGCGCCCTACCCAGTCGTAGTCCGCCATTACGGAGAAGATATCCTCTATGACGACGCGCTTGAAATCGCTTTGCCCAAGGCTTACGGGAAAGCCCTGGAAGAGCAGGAGATCACCCCTTTCTCCGATCCGCGCTTTAAAGTCAAGGAAATCGGCAGTGAGGCCGGCCTGGTCTTCGAGGTCAGTGTGGCCCTCAGGCCCCGGGTCAAGCTTGGGAAATACAAGGGTGTTGAAGCATACCGGCCCCCCGCGGAGGTCGATGAAGCAGCTATTGACAAAAGGATTGAAGAGGCGCGCGAACGCGTTTCCCGATTGGTGCCCGTGACCAGCCGCCCGATTGAGATGGGGGATCAGGTTACCCTGGACTACAAGGGTTTCCTAGGAGAGGAAGTCTTCGAAGGCGGCGAGGCCCAGGGTCATAAGCTGGAAATCGGGTCGGGTACCTTCATTCCGGGATTTGAGGAAGGCTTGATCGGGCATGGGCCGGGCGACGATTTTGATCTCCCGCTTACCTTCCCTGAAACTTATCACGCGGAGGATCTGGCGGGCAGAGAGGTCGTTTTTAAGGTCAGGATCCGGGAGGTTCTGGTCAAGGAATTGCCCGAGATCGACGATGAGTTCGTGCGCGATGTCAGTGACAGCTGTGACAGCCTGGAAGAGTACCGGGCTGAGATCCGGGAAGAATTGGCCAAAGAAATGAACAGCCAGGCTGACCAGGCTTTTGAACAAAACATCATCGATAAGATTGTGGCGGATTCAAGCATCGAACTTTCGGAGCTCATCGTCGAAGACGAAATCGACCGGGCCATGGACCGTCAGGAGAAGCAATTTGCCATGTACGGCCTCAATTTCAGCGATTTTTTGAAGTATTCAGGTCAGACGGTCGCGCAGTACCGTGCCGGACAGGAAAAGAAATCACGCAGGCTGATTGAGAGCGCCTGGGTGGTCGAGGCCATCCGCGAAAAGGAGAAGGAGCGGTTTGAGCTGAGTGATGACGAGTTTGAAAAAGCCATCGGGGAGACAGCTGAAAAGGAAGGTATTTCGGCCGACTTGTTCAGGGACCAGTATTTGAAGACCGACCACGATCAGGAGCATTTCCGGCACGACATGGAAAACCGGAAACTGCTCAAATGGCTGAAAGAGGTCAGTCATGTGACCGACGTGGCGCCCGTGGTTCCGGATGAAGACGAAGACAGTCAGGACCAGACGCATGAAGAATAACCAAGGCAAGGAAAGCCAAGAATGGAGGACATGGCAAATGAACTTGATGGATAAGGACGGTTTTGACCCGGCACGGCTGAATCTGGTTCCCATGGTGGTGGAACAGACAACCCGCGGGGAACGTTCCTACGATATTTTTTCCAGGCTCCTGAAAGAGCGTATTGTGATCCTGAGCGACCAGGTCAATCACGTGACAGCCAGCCTGGTCATGGCCCAGTTTCTTTTCCTGGAGGCGGAGGATCCCGAAAAAGACATTCAGTTTTACATCAACAGCCCCGGCGGTGAGATCTCTTCGGGACTCTTGATTTATGACACCATGCAGTACATCAAGCCTGATGTCCAGACCATTTGCATGGGAATGGCGGCCAGCATGGGCGCCTTCCTGGTTGCAGCCGGCACCCCGGGCAAGCGCTTTGCCCTGCCCAACGCCGACCTGATGATCCATCAGCCAAGCGGCGGCGCGCACGGACAGGCCACTGACATCACCATTGCGGCAGAATACATCGTGCGGCTGAAGAAGCGACTCAACCAGATTCTGTCGGAAAAGACCGGGCAGCCCTACGAGGTTATCGAGCGCGACACTGACCGCGACCGGTGGTTGTCTGCCGAAGAAGCCCTTGAGTACGGTCTGATCGACAAGATCATGACCAAGCGCGTTTAGCGCAGTCAGGCGAATGAGGAAACGGCCATGTCGGACAGAAAAGACCAGGATCAATACAAGTCCCTTCACTGTTCCTTTTGCGGGAAAACGGAAGGCCAGGTGGAGCGCCTGATCGCCGGTCCCGGTGTCTACATCTGCAATGAATGCGTCATGCTCTGCGATGAGATGCTGGCGGAAGACCCGGTCCGGGGCCGGCCCAAGGCAGCGCCCGGCGCGGACGAAATGAACCTGCTGACACCGCAGCAGATCAAGGAAAAACTCGACGAATATGTCATCGGCCAGGAAGATGCCAAAAAGACACTGGCCGTTTCTGTCTATAATCATTACAAGCGGGTTTTCTCGGACCTGGTTGACCAGGAAGATGACGGGGTGGAGCTTGCCAAGAGCAACATCATGCTGCTGGGGCCTTCCGGTTCAGGCAAAACCTTGATGGCGCAGACCCTGGCCCGTATTTTGAATGTGCCCTTCGCCATCGCGGATGCAACCGCCCTGACCGAGGCCGGTTACGTTGGAGAAGATGTGGAGAACATCCTTTTGCGGCTGATTCAAAACGCTGACTTCAACATAACTGCCGCTGAGCAGGGCATCATCTACATCGATGAGATCGATAAGATTACCCGCCGTTCAGACAACCCTTCCATTACCCGGGACGTCAGCGGCGAAGGGGTTCAGCAGGCTTTGCTCAAGATCCTGGAGAGCACCCTGGCCAACGTGCCGCCCCAGGGGGGGCGCAAGCATCCGCACCAGGAATTCATCCAGATCGATACGACCAACATTCTTTTCATACTGGGGGGTGCCTTTGCGGGCATGGACAAGATTATCCGCGACCGGATCGGGCAGAAATCCATGGGTTTTGGCGCGGAAATCGAAGGATCCTCGAAAATAAGCGATAAGGAATTATTTTCAAGGCTGCTGCCCGAAGACCTGCTGAAGTTTGGCCTGATTCCCGAATTTGTGGGTCGGGTCCCTGTAGTGGTTGCCTTGGAAGAGCTGGATGAAGAGGCGCTTGTCCGCGTCCTTGAGGAACCGAAGAACGCGCTTTTACGCCAATACAAAAAATTGATGCGTTTTGACGATGTCGATCTGGTTTTTGAACCCAAGGCAATCCGTGAGATTGCCAAAAAAGCCCTGGAGCTGAAGACCGGGGCGCGCGGCCTGCGAACCATCCTTGAACGGCTGATGCTGGATGTCATGTATGAAATTCCCTCCTGCGGCGATGTCTGCGAAGTCTTCATCACGGTGGCCAGCGTCAGGGGGAGAGAAAAGCCACGCCTGAAACGAAAGAAACAAGCGGAGGACAAGAAGGCTGCGAACGCCTGACAAACATTCAAAACTGCAAATTGGAAAATCCCGACAGGAAAAGACCGGAAATCGTCCGGTCTTTTTTTTATGGCAGGGGGAAACTGGAGCAAAGGAGTCGCCGTGGAGGAAGCAATCAAGACAATGAAAAAGCCGGTGGCCGGCTGGGCCGACAGCCGCGTAGCAGATCTCCTTGCCCGGATCAGGTCTCCGGGGCTGCCGCGCCGCCTGGTTGCCTGTCTTCCCGATGCTGATCACTACCTTTTTGAGCATCTGGAAGGGGAGACGCTGAGACAGCTCCCGCAGGAGCTGCTTACATCCTCCAACCTCCAGCGCTGGTTCGATCAGGTTCTGGATTCACTTGCCCTTATCAGCCTCTTTGCCGGGCTTCCCTTTGCCCATTTGGACCTCAGCCCCGAAAACATCATCGTTACCCGCGAAGGCCGTGCCTGCCTGATCGATTTCGCATCTTCGCGATTTCTGGACGGCAAGGCGGACCTTCCCGACACAGCCCGTTCAGTGACCGCGGGCTACGCAGCGCGGGAAGTCTATTTTGGCCGGCTGCGCCCGGAATCGGATCTTTTCAGTCTTGCCATGACCCTCTTGGCTGTCTGTTCGGGCCGGATGGCCGCGGAACTCGAAGGCCGGGTTATTAAAAAAACAATAAGCCGCCTGAGCCGGCCCTTTGCAGTGCGGCTGCGCCTTTGTCTGTCCGAAGAGCCCTCCCTGCGGCAGCCGGCAGCCAGAGGAAGCTTGTACCAGGCTGTCCTGGAAGCAGGATTCAAGCGGTCAAAGGCCATTTCAGATCCCGGGCCGGAGGCGCTGAAGAGGCCTGAGCCGGCGGGGCCGTTCTGCCCCTTCCGAAGCGACGGTTGCCCTTTCCTGGATCTGGCCGATCAGCTGAGGGAGGCCGGTCAGGATGACGGCCACGTGCTACAATAAGCCAGAACACCATTTTACTGGCCGCAAGGCCGGAAATTATCAGGATAAAAGGAGTGTTGCCGGATGCCTGAAGATAGACGCAAGAGCGGTGATGTCCGCCGAAGAGAGATCAAGCCAAGAAGTGAACCGCCGAAGAAAGGCGAGTCACAAGCAGGGAAAAGCAGGCAAAAAAAAGAACAGCGGGGAAGTTCGCCGGGGCAGGAGAGGGGCGGCAAACGGGCAGGAAGGCAAGGGCAGCAAAGGCCAAAAAGTCCCTCCGGGGCAGGCAGCAGGGAAAAAGCGGATGCCGTCCCCCAGCCTCAAGTCCCGGGACCTGATTCCCAGGAAAGAAAAAAGAGATCCAGCCGAAACAGGCGCAGGCCGAAAAAATCCGCAAAACAGGAGGGCCAGCCTTTTCGGGGAGAGGAGACAGCTGCTGACATCACCCGCGATATTGCCCGGATCGAGAAGGACATTCAGCTAGATTTGGACGGTATCCGGAACCAGAAACTCGATCTTTAAAGACGGCAGGGGCCTGTTTCGATCTGATGAGCCGGAAAAGAGAAAACCAGGAAGGGCGGACGCCCTTGGCGGATGCCCTTGACGCCATCAGAAACCGTGTTTCCTTTCACATGCCCGGCCACCGCAAGGGCCGATTATTGCCCGGCCTGCCGGACATCCCCCTTGGTGCCCTCGATACGACGGAACTCGCTGATTCGGGTGATCTTGCCTCCCCCTCCGGCCAGGTCCTGGAGGCTTACCGTTTAGCGGCTTCTTTTTTTGGCGCTGGGGAAAGCTGGTTCATCACTTCCGGTACCACCACTTCGATTTTTATCATGATGGCAGCGGTGCTGCGTGAAGGTGACCGGGTGATCATGCCGCGGGCTGTTCACATCGCAGCCGTTCATGCTGTCGCCATCCTTGGCCTGGAGCCGCTTTTTGTCAGCCCGGCAGCCGGGGAGAGTTTTCCCGACGGTCAGCCCCATGCCGGGGCTTATCTTGCCTCAATCCAGCAATACCCGGATGCCAGAGCCTGCTATGTGACCTGCCCGGATTATTATGGACGGACCATGGATCTTTCCATCCTGGCCGAAGCAGCGAAAGAAGCTGGCATGGCCCTTCTGGTCGATGAAGCCCACGGGGCTCATTTCGCGGCGGCTCCCGGCCTTCTGCCGCGGACAGCTCTTTCCCTGGGCGCCGATCTGACCTGTCAAAGCGCCCATAAAACCTTGCCGGCCCTGACGCCCGCCTCGCTTCTCCATGTGTCACAGGAGGCTCTCGACAGCGGCCGGGTGGATTCCTGCCGACTGGCTGGCCTGGTCAAGGTCTTTCAGACATCCAGCCCCTCTTTTCTGATCGCGGCTTCCATGGATGCCGCGCGGGCGGTGGCCGCACAGAGGGGAGCTGCAGCCATCGAACGTCTGATCCGCTTGAACCGGGAACTTTGTGATGAGCTTCCGGCTTTTTACCGCAGGATCCTGCCGGAAGGTGCCGACCGGTCGCGGCTGGTCATCGATTACTCCCGGACAGGCTGCAGTCGCATCAGCTTTTCAAGCCATCTTTACAAGGCAGGCATTGACGCCGAGCTGATTGATCTGACCCGGGCGGTTTTTATTCCAGGCTTTGACCAGGACGAGGATGACTATGCGCGTCTTTTAAGCGCCTTGAAATCAGTGCCGGCAAAAACAGACCCTGAAAAAATTGCAGGGCATGTCAAAAGGACTTCCGCCCTGTCGGAGCAGCGTGATACCCTGCTGTCGGGGGCGGCCCGTTTCGAACTAACTCCCCGGCAGGCCCTTTTCGGTCGTGCGGGGGAAGCGCATGTGGCAACCTGCGCCATCGCCCCTTACCCGCCGGGCCTGCCCCTGGTCTGGCCGGGCGAGCGGCTGACCGTTTTTCACCGCCGGTATCTTGAAAAGCTGCAGGCTGAGGGCATTGCAGTCCGCGGTATTTCGCCTGTTCCGGCTAGTGGGCCGCAATGACTTTATGCTAAGATAAGTCTAATCCTGTGAGCCTTCACGGGAGAATGGTTTAGGGAGTGCCGGAGCCATGGCCAGGGGGAAACTGATCACATTCGAAGGCATAGACGGTTCGGGAAAAACGACACAAATCAAGTTTCTCGCCGACTACCTTCGCTCACTGGGTTTCGACGTTCTCCTCCTGCGCGAGCCGGGGGGAACCAGGATCGGTGAGGAGATCCGCCATGTTTTGCTTGACATGCGTTCCGGGGAGATGACTTCTGAAACCGAGCTTTTTCTCTTTGAGGCGGCCCGGGCCCAATTGGTCCGGGAAGTGATCCGGCCGGCTTTGGAAAAAGGCAGCTGGGTAATCAGTGACCGCTTCCATGACTCTTCAGTCGCCTATCAGGGCTATGGCCGCGGACTTCCCATTGAACTGGTCCGGGCCTTGAATGATATGGCTATCGGGGAAACGGTCCCCGATTTGACGATTTTGCTTGAGCTTGGTCCGGAAACGCGGGCAGTCCGGCTGGGCAAGCGTCACGGCAGTGGACTGGGGGACCGGATCGACCTTGAAACGGAACGGTTTAAGGAGCGGGTCTGCCAAGGCTTCCGGGCAATCGCGCAGGCGGAGCCTGAACGGGTTGTCCGCATTGAATCGCTGGATGAGAAAGAGAAGACAGCAGAGCTGATTCGCCATGAAGTAAGGAGATATTTACTATGAAATTGATCTTTGCCATCGTAAGTGACGACGATTCCCCGCGGCTGATGGCTGAAGTCAACCGGGCGGGTTACCGCGTCACCAAACTGCACTCAACCGGGGGTTTTCTCCGATCCGGCAACACGACCTTGATGACGGTTGTGGAAGATGCGGAGCAGGACGAAGTGATCGCCATTATCCGCAAGAACTCAAAGAGCCGTAAGGCGGCAATCAATGCCAGCATCCCTCCCTCCAATATGGGGGCTTCCTACGTTCCCTACCCGGTTGAAGTCAACATCGGAGGCGCGACCGTCTTCGTTGTTCCCGTCGAGCATTTTGAAAAATTCTGAAATGTCCGGTTTGGAAAAACCGGCTCAGCAAGATCCGGAGCAGGCAGACAGGCCCCTGTCCTTTGACACCATCGCCTGTTCCAGCCAGCTCAGGGAGCAGCTTGCCCGTTTGGCCGGTGGAAGCAGGATCCCGATTCTTCTGACTGGTGAAGAAGGATCCGGCAAGCACTACATCGCCCGCAGGCTGGCAGCGGCTATCCTCTGTGACCAGCCCCATCCATCTGGCGGTGCTTGCGGGCATTGTGCTTCCTGCCGGATGCTCCGGTCGGGTTCCCATCTCGATCTGATTGAACTTAGCCCCCCGGATGACAAGTCATCCATCCCGGTCGCTTCCATCCGTTCACAGGTTGCGGGGACCCTTCAGATTTACCCGCAAATAAGCCGCAACAGGGTCTATTGGGTCGAAGCGCTGAAGGCGGATACCCTCAATGAACAAGGGCAAAACGCCTTGCTGAAACCTCTTGAGGAACACCCTGATTTTGCCCGTTTCATCATTCTGGCAGAAGATGTTGATCGCCTCCTGCCCACCATCCGCTCCCGCTCGAGTGTGGTCCGGATTGGCAGGCGGAGCCGGGAAGAGATCAGGCGAATCCTGGAGGAATCGGGCAGCGGTGAACGGGCAGCCGGCCTGGCTTTGCGCTTCGCTGACGGCTTGCCCGGCCAAGCGCTTGCCATGGCCCGGGATGAGACCTTCCGCAGCTTGCGCGATCAGACTTTTTCACTTTTTTCCCTGCTGCCCCGGGCCAGCCGGACCTATTGCCTGACAGAGGGACTGGCCTTTTTCAAGGAAAACAGGGGGGAATTCAACATCCGGCTGCGTTTGATGGAGTCTTTTTTACGCGATCTCCTGCTCCTGCAAAACAAGATGGATCAGGAAGGGCTGGTGAATCTGGATCTGGCTGATGCCCTCGAAGCGATGTACCGGCAAGCACCCGCAGCCGACCCGGCCAAGGCAGCTGAACTGGTCAGGCAGACCGCGCGTGCCCTGGCTTCAAACGCCAATTTTGACCACACCCTGGCCCGGATGCTTCTTGGCTTGCGCGCCTTTTTGGGCGGGCATCCCGTTCCGGCCAATGTTTTCAGAGCCAGGGACGGTTTTTTATAAACAGGGATCGAGACGTTATAATATGAAAAGAACCATCCCTCACAGGGGTGACATGGAAGTTGGAATTAACAAGTGAACAATATAAAGAAGCCCATCGAACAGGACAGTTCAGAGCAGAAAAACAGAGAAACGGCTATTGACTACGAGGAGGCGGGCGGGTATCCCGTCTGCGCCATTCGCGATGACCTGAAAGAAGCCGGGGAAGATCGGGCTGAAGACGGAGAGGAGAGAGTTCTCCTGGTCGGGGTCCGATTGCATGGCCGCGGCAAAGTCTACCACTTTTCGCCTGGTGATCATAAGATACGCCGGGGCGATTATTTGATCGTGGAAACCTCCCAGGGCATTGAGATCGGCGTGGCGGCTGACTGGCCCCAGCAGCTGCCGAAGAGCTCGGTCAGGGCACCTTTGAAGCGTGTCTTGCGCCTTGCGTCCAACGATGACATCCTGCATTACGAAGAGAATAAACAGCGGGAGGAGGAAGCTCTGGTGACTGCCAGGGAGCGTGTCGAGGTGTACGGTCTTGACATGGTGCTCGTCGATGTCGAATACCGCTTTGACAACCGCAAGATCACCTTCTTTTTCACCTCGGACGGGCGGGTTGATTTCCGCGAGCTGGTCCGCGACCTGGCTTCAATTTTCCTGACCCGGATTGAACTGCGCCAGATCGGTGTCCGCGACGAGGCATGCATGATCGGCGGCTTGGGTATCTGCGGACGTGAGCTGTGCTGCAGCACCTTCCTGCATGAGTTCCGCCCGGTCTCCATCCGCATGGCCAAGGACCAGAATCTGTCCATGAATCCTTCCAAGATTTCGGGGACCTGCGGCAGGCTGCTATGCTGCCTCAGCTACGAACACCATGTCTATGTTGACGCCAGGAAAAGAATGCCGGACCGCAACACGCGTCTCATGACACCCGATGGCCGCGGCCTGGTCGAGGCTGTCGACTTGCTCAAGGAAGAGGTGACGGTCCGCCTTGACCGAAACGGGGAACAGGATGTGAAGGTCTACCGCCTGTCGGATTTAGGGGATTGAAGATAGGGGCTTTTATGCTATGATCTTTGGGTAGAGTACAGATGGGAATGGCGCCCAGGGCCCGTTCCCTGTAAGAAGGAGGAGAATCATGCCGCATATTATTGATGGTGACGAGTGCATCAGCTGTGGCGCATGTGCTGAAGTCTGCCCCACCGAGGCGATTTCTGAGGGGGACGAATTTTACGTCATTGACGCCGACCTTTGCATCGACTGCGGGGCCTGTGTCGAGGTCTGTCCGGTCGACTGCATTTCGGAAGAATAGAAGAAGATCGCCGTCAGGAAGAAGTCAGGCTGCCTCGCACGGGCGGCCTCTTTTTTCTAAGCAGATGGTGTTGGAGGTGACCATGGAAAATTTTGTTTTTAGAAATCCTACAAAGATCTTATTTGGTGACGGGATGCTGGATCGCCTGCCGGAGGAACTGGCGCCCTTTGGCCGTAAACTGCTGCTGGTTTACGGTACGGGAAGCATCAAACGATCCGGTCTCTATGACCGGGTGATCCGGTTGCTGGAAAAAGCGGATAAGCAGGTTTTTGAACTGTCAGGTGTTATGCCCAACCCTCGCACCGAAAAAGTTTACCAGGGAATTGAAATCTGCCGCCGGGAGTCCATCGATTTTATCCTGGCCGTCGGCGGGGGCAGCGTCCTGGATTGTTCCAAGGCCATTGCTGCCGGAACCCTTCATGAAGGGGATTTTTGGGAGGATCTTTACCTGGGCAGGCAGTGCATCGACTGTGCAGTTCCCATTGGGGCCGTGCTGACCATGCCGGCGACGGGCAGTGAGATGAACAGCGGCACGGTCATCAGCGACTGGGAGAATAATCAGAAGCGCGGCTACGGCGATGAAAATCTTTTCCCGCAGTTTTCCATCCTGGAACCCGGTCTGACCATGACCATGCCGCGCGAGCAGGTGGTCTACGGGGCGGTTGACATGATCTCACACGTTTTTGAGCAGTACTTCTCGCCGCCCGATGATGACAACCTGTCGGATGAGCTGGCCGAAGCTGTCCTGCGCAATATCCGGGTCAACCTGGAGCGGTCTCTGGCTGACCTTTCCGACTACCGGGCCCGGTCCAACCTGATGTGGGATGCGACCATTGCCCTGAATGGCCTTCTAAGCCTGGGCAAGCGGGAAGACTGGCAGTCACACCAGATTGAGCACGCCCTCTCAGCCTGGTACGACATTCCGCATGGGGCGGGACTGGCCATTGTCCACCCCAAGCTGCTCTACTATATCCGCAAGGAGGCGGAGCACAAGCTGGCCCGCTATGCGGTTCGGGTCTGGGAGATTGATCCGGCGGGAAAGAGCCGGGAAGAGCTGGCCCTGGCCGGTATCCGGGCGACCCGGGATTTTTTCAACTCAATTGGCGCGCCAGCCAATCTGGCTGATGTCGGCATCCCAGCAGAAGCCATTGACCAGCTGGCAGGAAGCACCAGCCTGATCAAGTCGGGCTATCGATCCCTGGACCGCCATGATGTAACCGAGATCCTGAAATTGCCATTCTGATGGGAGAGACCATGCCGGAACCGGACAGGCAGAATCCAGTTAAGGGAGGGACCCTTTACCTGGTCGCGACGCCACTTGGCAATGTCGGCGACATGAGCCCGCGCGCGGCGGAGATCCTCAATTCCGTTGACTACATCGCGGCCGAGGATACCCGGCGGGCGGCCCGCCTCCTGTCTTCCCTGGGGATCGGCAACCGGCTTGTCAGCTATTACGAACAAAATAAGGAATACCGGCACGGGATGCTTCTGGGTGATCTCAGGGCCGGCCGCACCATCGCCCTGATCTCGGATGCCGGCATGCCCTGCATCTCGGATCCCGGTGAGGCCTTGGTCCGCCTGGCTGTCCGGCACGGCATACCTGTATCGGTCATTCCAGGTCCTTCAGCGCTGCTTTCTGCTCTTGCGGCCTCGGGGTTGGATACCGCCCGTTTTGCCTACGAGGGTTTCCTGCCCGTCAAGGGCAAGGAACGTCGAACCCGGCTGGAGGCGCTGGCACTGGAGGGCCGCACCCTGGTCTTTTACGAGGCCCCGCACCGGATCAGAAAGACTTTGTCCGACCTGGCGGCCGCGGGCCTGGAACCGCGCCGACTGGTGATCGCCCGGGAACTCACCAAAGCCTACGAAGAGTTCATATACTTTACAGTCGGGGAGGCCGGGCCTTATTATGAAACAGTCCAGCCCAGGGGTGAATTCACCCTGGTGATTGAGGGCCTTGATGAATTCCGGGTCCGGACGGGACAAAAGACAGAAAATGAATGGCCGGAGGAAAAACTCAAAGCCCTCCTGGACGAAGCCCTTGCCAAGGGTTTGAAAACAGGTGAGGCAGCCATGGAAATTGCCATAAGGACAGGGGTGGGCCGCAACCGCCTCTACCAACTTGCTTTGGAGCTGGATCCGAATCAGCCCAAGACAGCTCAATCCGTCAAGGGACCTGATGGATGATCAATGAAGGGTGACGGCTGCCCCGCCGGAACCCATTGGAGGTGCAGGATGCCCGAAGAAAAATACTACATCACCACACCCATTTACTACCCCAGCGGCCAGTTGCATATCGGCCATTCCTATACAACCGTGGCAGCCGACGCCATGGCCCGCTACAAGCGTATGCGGGGGGCGGATGTTTTCTTTCTGACGGGCATGGACGAGCATGGCCAGAAGATCCAGCGGACTGCCCAGGAGGCGGGGATGAACCCGCAGGCCTTTGTCGACAGCATGGCGGTCGACATCAAAGCCCTTTGGAAACTCCTGGATGTCAGTTATGACGGCTTCATCCGAACCACCGACCCGCATCACGTCAAGGCGGTGCAGGCCATTGTCCAGCAGCTGAAAGACCAGGATGATATCTACAAGGGAAGCTACGAGGGTCTCTACTGCACTCCCTGTGAAGCCTTCTGGACGCCCAGCCAGGCGCCGGAAGGTGTTTGCCCGGACTGCGGCGGTCCGCTTGAGCCGACTGAGGAGTCCTGCTATTTTTTCCGGCTGTCCCGCTATCAGGACCGGCTCATGGAGCTTTTCACCCGGGAGGATCCCTTTGTGCTTCCCGCGTCGAGGGCCCACGAAATGATCAATAATTTTCTAAAACCGGGCCTGGATGACGTGGCTGTGACCCGGACTTCTTTTGACTGGGGCATTCACGTTCCCTTTGATCCGGATCATGTGGTCTACGTCTGGATCGACGCCCTGTCCAACTACATCACGGCCCTGGGGTACCCTGACGACCTCAGACTGTTCGACCGATACTGGCCGGCCGACGTTCACCTGATCGGCAAGGAGATTATGCGCTTTCATTCCCTGATCTGGCCCGCCCTTTTGATGGCCCTTGGCCTGCCCCTCCCCAGAAGGATCTTCGGACACGGCTGGCTGCTCTTGAAAGAAGGCAAGATGTCCAAGTCCAAAGGCAATGTGGTCGACCCGGTCATTCTGGTCGACAAGTACGGGGTTGACGCCATCCGCTATTTCCTCTTGCGCGAGGTGCCTTTCGGCGCCGATGGCGTCTTTTCCAACCAGGCCCTGATTGAGCGGATCAACAGCGACCTGGCCAATGATCTGGGCAATCTGCTGAGCCGGACAGCAGCCATGATTACACAGACTTTTCCGCAAGGGCTGCCCGCTGAACGCTTGGAGGAAGCGGTCGATCATGAACTCAACGGCCAGGCTGGCAGAACCCTGGAACTGGTTGAAAAGCACATGGAGCAGCTGGAGTTCAGTCTCTCTTTGGAGGCCATCTGGGCCCAGATCGGCCGGTCCAATAAGTACATTGATGTGACCATGCCCTGGATCCTGGCAAAGAATGAAGTTGATCATCCGAGGCTGGCAGCGGTCCTCTACACGCTTGCCGACAATCTGCGCCGGATTGCCGTCATGATATCGCCCTTTATGACGCGGACACCGGCCCGGATCCGGGAGCAGCTTGGCATTCCCGACTTTGATCCGAAAACCGGAATCGACAACACAAGATGGGAGTCGGCGGGCAAAAGCGGCCTCTACAGGGGCAATGACAAGGTCATCAAAGGAGCGGCCCTTTTCCCCAGAATCAATGTCGAAAAGGAACTCAAATCCCTGGAAGCCCTTCTGTCATGACGGTTTGGTTTGACACTCACTCACATCTGCAGGATGACGACTTCAATG
Source organism: Fastidiosipila sp. (assembly GCA_012511175.1). NCBI lineage: Bacteria > Bacillati > Bacillota > Clostridia > Eubacteriales > Oscillospiraceae > Fastidiosipila > Fastidiosipila sp. The sequence continues at coordinate 41,086 of JAAZGO010000002.1, forward strand.
AAGATCTCCAGGAGGTCCTGGACCGTGCCCGGGACGCGGGCGTCACACGGGTCCTGCTGGCATCTTCTGAAGAGAAAGATGCGGAAAAAGCCTGCCTGTTGACCTTGCAGAACGCCATGCTCTACGCCGCGGCCGGCATTCACCCGCATGAGGCGTCAGGCTGGAGCAAGGAAACCGCTGGCCGTCTTAAGGCACTGATCCGGGAAACCAATCGCCAGGCTGCCCTGCTCGGCCGGCACAAGGCGGTGGTCGCCATCGGTGAGATCGGCTTGGATTTTCATTATGATTTTTCCCCCAGGTCAATCCAGCACGCTGTTTTTCGCGCCCAGCTGGAATTGGCAAAAGAAGTTGACTTGCCGGTCATCATCCATATGCGGGAGGCCACAGCCGCCATGCTGGATGTTTTGACAAGCGCTTACAAAGACGGACTTTTTTCAAAGGATCATCCAGCCGGGGTCATCCACTGCTATTCGGGAAGCGCCGAAACCCTGCCGGCCCTGCTCGACTTGGGTTTCATGATTGGCTTCGACGGCCCTCTGACTTTCAAAAAAGCGAAAAAACCCCTGGAGGCCCTGGCGGCGGTCCCCATGAACAGGCTGGTTCTTGAGACGGATTCTCCTTGGCTGGCTCCCGCCCCTTTCCGGGGTAAACGGAATGAACCTGCCTACCTGCCCTTGATCGGAGAGAAGGCAGCCGAGATTTTGGGGCTGGGTCTGGATGAGCTGGCAAGCCGGACGACTGAAAATGCCTTAAGACTCTTCCGGCTTGACTGAAAACCTCCTTATTTTGCCAACTGAGGCGGCCCCAGGCCGCTTTTTTCTTCACCAAATCGTCCTTCAAGGGCATGGCACGCCATCCTCTTTTTCGACACTCCTCCTGCTCCTGCCCCTATCTTCAAAAGACGGGAGGGCAGACGGATGGACGGAAATAGGCAAGAAAAAAAGAAGGCAGGGAAGCTGGCAGCTGTCCTGGCAGTCACCCTGCTGGCAGTCTGCTTCACTTTGGCAGGCAGGAGCGCGCCCGTCAGTGCCTATACAGCAGGCCAGAGAAAGTCACTTTCAACGGCAGATCTGTCCACTTCAAGGGAGCGGATCCTCAAATCCGCGGCCGCCCACGTCACAAGGGCCAATCAGGTCGGCTATGGCTATAACCGGGTCCTGAACGGAGATCAGTACCTTCCGCTTGCCAGCTCCAGCCAGGGTTTTTGTTGTGTCGACCTGGTGACCCACGTGGTCTACACATCGACGGCTGTCCTGATCAGCGGCCGCTATCATTCCATTGAGGAAACCCTGGCGGCCCGCACCACTACAGTGCCAGCAATGGGCTTGTCTTTAATACACAGACGGTATCGACCTTGAAATCCCAGCTTCAGGCTATCCCCGCCCTTTATGCTTCCCTGGGCGCCGGGGTGAATCCATCCAGCCTGAAACTGGGAGACATTGTCCTTATGGGGGACAGGGACGGCTCCGCGCTGAATCATTCGGTCCTGGTCCTGGGAGAGATCACTTCCGGAGAAAATGCCCACATGAAGATTCCAGGCTTTAATGCCAAGACCTCCTATTTCATCAACATGAGCTCAGCGACGGGGGCCACTTATCAGAGTACCGACCGCTTCAACAAGGCCTGGAGTGCGGAGGCTCCCAACAAAGGCTATTTTATCAAGGCAGCCTACCGGCCGCTCTTTGACATCAAGCAGCAGGACCTGGGCGGTTTCAGTCTGAAAAAGACTGACGCCTTGACCGGAGCCGGTTTGCCGGGCGCCGTTTTCCGCCTGACGGATCCGGATGGGACAAGCAGGCAGATCAGCATGGTTTCTTCAGAATACCTATCGAACAAAGAATACCGGCCGGGCGTCTACACCCTTCAGGAAATTTCCGCCCCCCGCGGTTACCTGCTTGACCCCTCCGCCCACACCCTGATCATCAGATCCGACGAAATCAATGAAACTTACCGAAGCAATCCCCTGAAGAATTCACCAGACAAAGGAAAGATCGAAATCAGCAAAAAGGACGCAGTTACCGGCGCCGCCATCAAGGGTACCGTTTTTGAAGTCTCTCAATTTGCCTCTTTTCCCGCCTCCGCCACGCTCAGGCTGACCACCGGCACGGACGGGACGGCGACGTCACCGGACCTGATGCTCAGCGAGGGGGTGACGGCCTATGTAAGAGAAGTTTCGGTTCCCGCCCCCTACCTGCTCGATACACAGGTCAGACAGGCAGTGCTGAGGCGAAGCCAAACGGTGACCCTTGCACTCCAAAATGACAGGGCCCAGGGCAGGCTCAGTTTGAACAAGACCTGCTCATTGACGGGCAAACCTCTTGAGGGCGTGGTTTTTGAGATCAGAGACCGGGCAGGGGGGTTGATTGATTGCCTGATTACGGATCAGGACGGCCTTGCCGAATCCGGGGCATTGCCCCTGGGATCCTATCAGCTGATCGAAAGGGAGGCAGCCAAAGGCTATCTGGCCGATGAGAGGCCCAAGACTTTCGATCTCGCCTATGAAGACATGGTGACGCCGCTTGTCAGCGTTCATCTCGGGCTTGACAATCAACCGATCCGGGGAGCCATCCTGATCGAGAAGCTGGAAAAAGAAAGCGGAGTGCCCATACCGGGGGCTGTCTTTGAGATTCTTGACGAGGAGGGTGAACCCGTCCTCGATTATGAGGGGGAAGGGCTTCCGCTTCTGGTGAGCGACGGGGAGGGCAGGGTGCGGACCCCTGATCTTCGCTGCGGCCGCTATCAGATCCGGGAAGTTGAGAACCCTGAAACCTATTACCTCAATGAAGAGGTCTATGAAGTGTCACTTGTCCTGCATGAAGAAGTGGTCAAGGTCATGATTCCCAATGAGAAGGTCCAGGTCCGGATCCAGATCAGAAAATTTGACGAGGAATCCCTTGAACCGCTCCAGGGTGCAGTCTTTGAAGTGGTCAAAAACGGGGAGGGATCCCCGCCCGAACTGGTCGCATCCGGTCTGGTCACGGATGAAAAAGGGCAGGCCACAACAGACAGGTTTCTCCCTGTGGGGGATTACCGGCTGCTGGAGACGTGTCCTCCGGAGGGTTATTCATCCGGTGAAGATCTGTGTTTCCAAATCACGCGGGAGACGGGCAGCCTTCTTCTGGAACGGGGCGGTCAGGCCATGGTTTTGCAGGTTGGCAATAAGCCTGTTGAGCTTGAAGTCTCAAAAAGAGGAACAGAAGGCGGCCAGGAGCTTGGGGGGGCAGAACTCCAGCTCATCGACAAGGAAAGCGGCCAACTGTTGGAGGAGTGGATTTCCTCCGGGGAGCCGCACCGGATCACCCGCCTGACCGTTCACCGGGCTTATGTTTTGGAAGAAAAGAAAGCGCCGCCCGGCTATGCCCTGGCGGAAGCTCTTAATTTTTCTGTTGAAGACAGCATGGAATGCCAGCAGCTGGTCATGCAAAATGAATTGACCTGTCTCCTGATTAAAAAACTGGATCAGGAAACAGGCGCTCCTTTAAGTGGCGCGGGCTTCCAGGTACAGAGTCTTGACGGGCAGGCTCTCTTCTTTTCCCAGGACCCGGAAAGGGGTGTTTATACCTGGGCACCTCACACGGGGAATGAGGGACAGGCGGCACTTGAAAGCAACCGGGAGGGGGAGGTCGAGATCCGGGGCCTGCCTGCGGGCAGCTACCGACTGCTCGAAGTCAAAGCCCCCCATGGATACAACCGGCCGCCCCAGACTCTTTCCTTTACCCTGCCACCGGAAGCGACTGCCGCTGATCCCTGCACCCTCCAGCTTCCCAACAGGCAGTCGGAGGTCATTCTCACCAAAATTGACGCCATGACCGGCAAAGCCCTGGCGGGAGCCCGGCTGAATGTTTTTAATGAATGCGGGGAAACAATTATTTCCGGCACAACCGACAAAAAGGGGCAGATCATCCTGGCCGGCTTGGCTCCAGGCAAGTATGAGGTCAGGGAGGAAACCGCTCCCAGAGGCTATCAGAAGTCAGAGGAGCTTCTGCTTTTCAGCCTGGATGAATTCGGGGAAACAAAAGGGGAGCTCATCTTAAAGAACCTGCCGCAAAAAGCACCCTCACCGGGCGCATCGCCCATCATTCCCTGCCTGATTCCTGCCCTGGCTGCACTGGCGGGAGGGGTCCTTCTCCTCATGGTTCTGACCAGGAAATACGGAGGAAAACGGGAAGACCAGAAGATTTAGCCGAAGAGGGCATTGCCAAAACGGATGATGCCCGAGGCCGCCAGGTAGACGATGATGCCGGCGCAGATGACCCCGGCCAGACAGGCCGCTACACTCTTTTTGAAATCCATGTCCAGAATGCTGGCCGCCAGAATGCCGGTCCAGGCACCGGTGCCGGGCAGGGGAATGGCGACGAAAAGGAAGAGGGCGTAATAAAGCCCCCGGCCTGCCTTGGCTAGAAGCTTGCGTCCGGCTGATTCACCCCGGTTTAAAAAGAAAGAAAATACGGGTCCGATCAGCCGTTTCTGGCTGCCCCAGACCAGAAGCTTCCTGGCGAAATAGAAGATGATGGGAACGGGCAGCATATTGCCGAGAAGGCCAACAATCATGGAAGGCAGAAGCGGCATGCCATGCGCGCTGGCGTAGAGGATGGAACCCCTGATCTCGATCAGGGGCAGCATGGCGATAAAAAAGATCCAAAAATATTTTCTGACCACGTTTCTGCAAACTCCCCGCGGCATCCAGCCGCGGCCGTCTGTACCACCTTATCATAATCAGCTTGTTTTTTAATATACAATGTGGGGGTGGAACGGAGGTTGGGAAGAGGTTTGACTCGGCGCAATCAAAACAAGGCAGGGCGGGTGCTGGCAGCGACCCTGGGCGTTCAGTTCTTTTCCGGTGTCCTTTATGTTTGGAGCATCTTCAAGGATCATCTGATCGCCCGCTACGGATGGGGTGACGCGGAGGCGACCATTCCCTACACGGTCTCGACCATTGTTTTCGCCCTGTCCATGTTTACGGCAGGCCTCCTGCTCGACAGGGCCGGACCCCGGGTCATGATCAGCGCCGGGGTCATATTGATGGGCGGCGGCCTCATTCTGTCCGGCTTTGCGGACTCTGTCTGGCTCTGGGCCCTTACCTTCGGCCTGATCACCAGCGCGGGGGTGGGTTTTTCCTATCTGACGGCAGCCCCGACGGTCATTCAGTGGTTCCCGCCTGAAAAACGGGGGGCCATCACAGGGCTGGCGGTCGCCGGCGTGGCGATTTCCCCGGTCATGATCTCCCCGCTGGCCAATTTTGCTCTGGGACACTTCGGTCTCAAGCACGGGTCGTGGATACTGGGCGCTGTAGCCCTGGTCATCCCGCTCACACTGGCGCAGCTGATTGCCAATCCACCCGCGGACTATCTGCCGGCAAATAATCAAAAGAACGAAGACGGACGTACTGAGCCAAACAGGAATGCAATGACCTGGCGTCAGATGATCCGCACCTTTGACTTTTACAAACTTTTTGCCATGTTTGCATTTTCCTCTTCGTCCGGCCTCATCATTTTCGGCCATATGACCCGGATCGCCAGGCTCCAGGCAGACTGGGACGGAGGCTACCTGCTCCTGATGCTGATCGCCGTCTTCAGCGCGGGAGGGCGTTTTCTGGGAGGCGTCATCTCCGACCACATCGGCAAGACAAATCTTTTGCGTGCGGTCTTTCTTTTGCAGGCACTGAACATGCTTGTTTTCCACCTGATGGACACAAGTTTCACGCTGGCTCTTGGCGTCGCGGTCGCTGGTTTGTGTTACGGGGCTACCTTCTCGGCTTTTCCTCTTCTGACAGCTGATTACTACGGAGTCAGGAACTTGGGAGCCAATTACGGCCTTCTCTTTATTGGTTGGGGAATGGGTGGCGTTTTGGGGCCCCAGATCGCCGGCAGTATTTTTGACGTGACGGGCAGCTACCATCTAGCTTACCGGCTGGCCCTGGGTTTGCTGATTGTCGCTTTCCTAATCTCATTTTCTCTTAGAAAAGAAAAAATCATCCGCCGGACCGTTAGCGGCATGGAAGGACGGGGTGGATCATGAATTTTGAAGACTTGATTGCTGAACTGAAAAAAGACGGCCTTGGAGGCTGTTCCCAAGTGATGGCCAAACTGGGACTGGAGCTGACCGGAAGGGAGAACCCGGACCTGATCCGGGCCATGTCAGGACTGACAGGCGGCATGGGAAGCAGTGGCAGCGCCTGTGGTGTCTTGACAGGGGGCGCCGCCACCTTGGGCTATTACATGGGCAAGGGCCAGATCGAAGATATTCCTCATCCGGATTACAAGGAGGCCATCCGGCGCTATGTGGACTGGTTCCGGGAGACTTACGGCACCGACCGCTGTGAGGAAATAATCCACGGGGATAAAGAATATTCAAGGAGGATCTGCCCCGGAATCATTGAGGCAGGCTACCATAAGATGACGGAAATCCTGGAAGAGTACGGGGTATTGAACGAGCCTTGCCAATAGAAAAAATCTTGGTAAATCGCTTGAAGGCAGGGGAAATACGCAAGGTGGATGCCAGCCCGACCAGAACCCGTGTCAAGGCAAATGGAAAAGACTAAATGATGCCATAGAAAATCGCGTCCCCTTGGAGTTGCTTTGGCTGATTCTCTTCTTCCAAACGCGGGTTCACGTCTAGACCCCAATACCGAACAAGCGCTGTGGGACGCTTTTGGAGGTGGTCATAGGTGACGTACTAAGAACTGGAAATTTCCTTTTGTCTATAATAAACCCAGGCGGCCTGCAAGCTTGCAGCAGTCAATATAGGCTGAAGACGTCTCGCCGTATCTTTCTTTTACGTCCGCTAACCTTTCTTGAACGTTTGTCTGTCGCCCGTCTGGGTTGACATGCAGATCAGCGATATTTAGTATCCTCAAGGGCTCTGAATCATAGGGCACATCAGGTTTACCATGGTAGAAAACTTCCTTCCAGTATTTGTACCCGTTGCGTTCCAATACTTTTCCTGCAATCTCTGCGTGTTGTCCAAGGCAGGAGGCATATTCATAGCCTACATCGTGGAGCAGCCCAAGCATAAACATGTCTTCAGCAAATTCCTCATTATCGGGATAGAGGGTGTTTGCGATTTCTTTCATCTTCCTTGCAACGCCCAAACAATGCAGCATTCTTCGCGTATCAAGCCTCAAAATACCACCTCTTATCTAAGATTTCTTTCCCCTGTTTCAAAATAATTTCGGACGTCCTTCAATCTTGTTTTCTGAGAGTCTGCCATGGGCAGCTTATCTGCATTTTCAAGTTCGATCCATATGAAATTTGTCGATTCTTGATCGAGTTTGGGGTGCCCTGAAACAATTACTCCAGCGTACAGCAAGGTAAACTCTTGTCTGATTTCCCCATCCGAGTACTCGACTTTGATGTTCGGGTCGGTATATGTTCCAATGATGTCAGTGATGCGAATTGTGTAGCCAGTTTCTTCTTTGACTTCCCTCAAAGCACAGGCTGTCATGTTTTCTCCAATCTCCAGTGTACCTCCCGGCATGGTCCATTTCTCATTGTCTTTCCTTTTAAGCAATAAAATACGATTGTTTTCCACAATTGCCACAGCAGCAGCCGGGCGTATGGCATTTGCCTTCGGCGAAGCCGGATCATATGAATAATCTTTCCTGATTTCACTTAAGCCCCCACGTATCCATTCTGCAACGATGTCATCCGCTTTGTAGCGATGTTTGTCATTAATTGATGGAACTTTGATGAAAAGGATTGTGGTGCCGCCTTTTGCTTTTTGTGCATAAATCGTACCTCTTTTGATAACAAAGAAATCCCCGCGCTTAAATTCATATTCAATATTCTTTTTGATATCCAGGTATTTGGTCCATCCCGACACCACGTAATGATACTCCGTGACGGTATCATGATAATGAGGGTCTTCCACTGAGAATTCCTTGTACTCCGTAAGGCCAATTTCCACTGCGGTATCTTGCAGATGCTCAATTGTTTGATTCTTGTGAAGATTTCCGACAAAGTACTGCCTGCTCATTTCCTTCAGTGCTTCATCAATTTGTGTTTTTGCGATCTTAGTAAATCCACTCATTTTTTCATCCTCGATCAAAGAAATAGCAAATAGAAGTCTTGGACATCTTTGCCAGCGATTAATCTGTCGACTATGGATACATTATATGAATAGTTCATCGATTGAGCGTCGAAGCGCAGACACTGCAACATTTCAAGTTCGGCGGCACCCGGAGGTTCGTGATCCAGAGTGAAAAGCATGCGGGCCGTTTTCGCGTTAATCGTCCCCCATGCATGGCCGATTCGGTGATAAATTGCCTCCGCCTGTTTGACGAGCAGATGCCCCTGGTCATGGCTCTTCTTCGACAAATGGAGCATGGCTTGGCCCAAAAAAGCGTGAGCGAGCCATCCCTGCAAGTTTCTTTGTGAAGCTAGGCACGCAAGTTTCTCGAAACAATACTGCGCCTCTTGGTATCGTTGAAGCTTTCGATAGATTTCTCCCATTGAACCAAGCAAGTAGAGATGGTAGCGTGTTTCAACATCAGAATCTATTCTCAGATACTTTTCACATAATTCCAATGCTTGTTCTGGCAAATCTTTGACAGCAAGCATGTCAGCCATTTTTCTTGCGGTTCGAACCTCTAAGGCATCATTGTGAGTCTCTTTCGCAAAGCGATCAGTTTTCTTCAACCACTTATCCGCCAGCTCGAATTCACCCGCCAATGGACTGAGGTTTCCTCCAATCAGGAACAATAGTTCACCATATTCTTCTTCAAATTCCGAGACATCGTCTTTCACGGCGAATTCCAAGGCTTCATGTATCAGCCCATCTACCGGGTAGCGGAACATCCCATGATGGATCCTCCTGATTGCCAACCGGAGAAGCTCTTTGTTTTTAATGATTATTTCCTGGGGAAACCTGCTCAATGTTGCGCCACAAATTGCGATGGCCTCTTCATAGTTCCCACCCAAGTGAACAATATCGACATAAATATTAATCAGATCGATTGGCAGGGTGAGTAAACCGTATTTCTCAATGATCATCCGTATAGTGCCCAGGACAAAGCTCTGTTCGCCGCGAAGCTGCAACTCCGCAATGAATTTGCGGTAAGATTCCTGGAACCAAGTGAAAAAAACACTCGCAGGCAATACCTCGCACTTGTGGTAGACCATCTCAGCAAACGGATCTTTCATCCTGTGACTCAGGAAAATTTCCTCATAATAGTCAGCCATGACCTGATGGATGTGTTGGGTGGTTTCAAAATCGATGTGTTTTTGTAAGCCCTTTTTCATCAACAAATGAATAAAATAGTGCTGTTTTTCTCTTGAAATGAAAGAGTAATCGTTAAATCCAGCGAATTTCGAGAGGGAATAGCCGGGAACAAACTGCCTGGCCAGAAGATCGAAAATTTCCCGCGTATAGAAGCGCGGAATTGACAGTACCTTCAGTAGCTCCACTTCGTTGCCTGAAAGATTATTTGCAAATCTCTCGATGATCTCAGAATAATCGTGTCCGAAATCGGATAGACAGGGCGTTCTTCCGCTGTTAACAATATCAGCATACGTTTTTAGAGCGAGCGAAAGATAAAAAGGGTATCCTTGACAGCTCTCGACAATTTTGTCAAGTATCGCTTCCTCCTTGATCCCCGCACTCAACAGGTATTCGTACGAGTAGGCGGTTTCCAGATTGCGAAGTTCACACATTTCAATGTACTCGTTCCATTCCTGCTCCCACCTTAGTTTTTCACGGCCGAAAATCACGAAAAGGCAGCCAGGAAAATACATGATAAAATCTTTAATCCATCTTTCACTTCTGTTCCTATGAATGCTATCACTCTCGTATGCGTTCAACGCTTCAAAAGTGTCAATAAAAAAGACGACATTCAGTTCTGGATTTTTTTGTTTTATGCGCTGCAAATCACGCTCAAAATATGCTGGCAGCCTTTCCTCAATTTCGATGATGTCCAAATCTTCAAAGCTTTGAAGATCACCCTTCATTGCTTCGTCCATTCGCAGCGTCTTGAAGCGGTCAGAAAGCCGGTCAAAGATATTTATTGCAACTTGGGTTATGCCACTATCAAAAAGTGATACAATGCTCAAACCGATATCGAATTTTTTGGATAATTCTTCTTTTTCCCTGCTGTACGCTGTATCAGGGTATTTTTTTTTAAAGTACATAGCGTATGCAATTTCAAAGAATTTGTAATGGAATTTGCTTCTACTTTCACTGCTGTCAACTAAACTGATAAGGGCATCCCCGGGGTTCCGATTTTCAGGTGAACTGAAATCCAGATGAAAACGGAGGGCATTTATGCCATACAGCTTGTCGTGTAAAGCGATGAGTTCTTTTTTTAATCTAGACTTCCCGATGCCGCCAACGCCGTGGTACATAACGATCTTGTAGTCATTGGTTGAACGGGAAAGGGCATCGGAGAATACTTTTATCTCACGCCCTCGGTTAACAAAGCGGTCGTCAATGGAAAATTTATTTTTGGAATGATCGAACGTGTGTTTTGGCCCTATCACACCATCTCCCCCTCCTCTATCCATTGATTCTGTGAACTGGTTCCAGTCAGTGTTCGCAAAGAGAGGCGATTCCCTCTGCACCCAAAAAAACGGAACATGTTGGAATGAAGGCCCAGACAACAGAATTGTAAAGCATTTTTTTTTGTATATCAACGTTTCAGGGCACCCTGGGATAATGACACGAGCGGATGGCACCGCCCGTTGTTGCTGCGTTCAGTCCCGCCAGTATGCCGCGGATAGAAGGAGGATTGTTGATGCCATCACGGGATAAGGCTCGTGTCGACAACCCTGGAATAACGCCTGGAAAGAGATTGAACTGGAAGATTATTTGAAATTTGATTCTTCCCAGGGCCTTTCAAAGCCAGAGGGCACCAACCTGCTGTTCCAAAGCCGTAGAAGAGGAGCGCAAAAACGTGAAAGCAGAGCAGTCGATGGCATACCTTTGGCATTCACTCTCCAACGCGTGGAATGATTGTCCAGGTCGGACCCGAACAAGCTTCAGGATTCCCTCTTTGTCCTGTGTGAACAATCTGGAAATCCGGTGCCCCTGCCGAGGCTACAACTCCTGCTGTCGCTAAACTTTGACGGTACCATCTTCAGCTGGTTAGGTATGAACAATCGGAAGGTATATGCTATTAGGAGAAGGCTGAGGTCATGCACTTCAATGAACGGCGCCTGTCGGAGGGGTGCCGTGCCGAACCGGCCATCTGTTTGAAAGGAGTTGTCCATGCGCTACATCTATGGTCCCGTCCCTTCCCGGAGAATGGGACTTTCCCTGGGTGTAAGCCCCATTCCCCAGAAAACCTGCAACTACTCATGCATCTACTGTCAGCTGGGGAGAACCACACGGATGACCAACACCCGCCAGCTTTTCTTCCCGGTTGGGGATATCCTCAAGGAACTTGATCAGGTTCTGGAAAACAAGATCAGCTTCGATGTGGTGACCCTGGTCGGCGAGGGCGAACCTACCCTTTATCTGGGCCTGGGCGAGCTGATCGCCGGCATCAAGGAGAGGACGGACAAGCCGGTGGCAGTCATTACCAACGGGGCTCTTCTTTGCGATTCCCAAGTGAGGACTGAGCTGTCCCTGGCCGACATTATCCTGCCCACGCTTGACGCATACGATGAGGCATCCTTCCGGGCGATCAACCGGCCGCATGGCAGCCTCCGCTTCGAACAGGTCAAAGAAGGCCTGATCCGTTTCTCAAAGGAATACAAGGGAAAGCTTTGGGTTGAAATCATGCTTATGGATGGCATCAACGATGATGACGCCTCCTTGCGAAAATTTGCCCAACTGCTAAGCCAGCTGCATTACGACAGGCTCTATCTCAATACCCCGGTCAGGCCGCCCGCGGAATCCGATGTCCGGCCCCTTGCGCCCGAAAAAATGAGGCACGCCGTCAATGTCCTGGGAGGCATCGCCATTGATCTTCTGGCTTCAGAGGGCTTCCACAGCGATATCCGGGACGATTACGAAGCTGTCAAGAGCATCATCAAGCGCCACCCCATGAACCAGCATGAAATTGAGAGTTTTCTTGCTGCACGCGGCAGGAAAGACGTGGAGCAGATTTTCAAACGCTTGAAAAGAGATGATAGTGTCGAGGTCATCACTTACAAAGGTTATGAGACCTACCGGCTGCGGCCAATGGGACAGATCAGCCATTGAACGGAAGGAGCCCGTCGGTTCAGCCTGAAAACCAATTTTCATATATAATGAAGGACAATCGCCCGGCACGCGCTTTTGACGCGCTTTTTTGGAGGAAGAAATGGATCCGTACGATTTTGCCTCAATCGAGAAAAAATGGCAGGACCGCTGGGAAAAGACAGGTGTCTTTCACGCCGACCAGCCCAGGAAAGGTTATGTGCCCGGCAAAAATAAATACTACTGCCTGGTGGAATTCCCCTATCCTTCCGGTGAAGGCCTGCATGTGGGTCACCCCAGAAGCTATACCGCCCTTGATCTGGTGGCCAGGAAAAAGAGGCTGGAAGGCTGGAATGTCCTCTATCCCATGGGTTGGGATGCCTTCGGCCTGCCGACTGAAAACTATGCGGTCAAACATAAGATCCAGCCGGCCATTGTGACCAGGGAGAACATCGCCCGCTACAAAAAACAGCTGCAATCCCTGGGCTTCAGTTTTGACTGGTCCCGGGAGATCAATACCACCGATCCCGCCTACTACAAATGGACTCAGTGGATCTTCCTGCAATTTTATAAACATGGCCTGGCCTACAAAAAAGAAATGGCCGTCAACTGGTGCCCATCCTGTCTGATCGTTCTGGCTAATGAGGAGGTGGTGGACGGCAAGTGTGAGCGCTGTGGCGCCGAGGTCACCCACAAACAGAAGAGCCAGTGGATGCTGAAAATAACAGAATACGCCCAAAGACTGCTGGACGGCCTTGACCAGGTTCACTTCATTGACCGGGTCAACACCCAGCAGCGCAACTGGATCGGCCGCAGCACAGGCGCTGAGGTCAGTTTTGGAACAACAGCCGGCGATGACCTGCCAGTTTTCACCACACGGCCCGACACACTTTGGGGGGCCACCTACATGGTCATGTCGCCCGAGCATGCCCTGCTCGGCCGGTGGCTGGACCGGGGGCTCCTGACCAGCCGTGAAGAACTTGAAGCCTACCGCAAGGAGGCCCAGCGAAAATCCGAGTTCGAACGGACAGAGCTGACCCGGGAAAAAACAGGGGTTCGCCTGGAGGGCGTCCGGGGCATCAACCCCGTCAACCGGGAGGAGATTCCCATCTTTATCTCGGATTACGTCCTGACCACTTATGGCACCGGCGCCATCATGGCCGTACCCGGGCACGATGACCGTGACTACGACTTTGCCAAAGCTTTCGATTTGCCCATCGTCTGTGTGGTTGAAGGCGGCGACATCAGCCAAGCAGCCTTTACTGACATTGAAACAGGCATCATGGTCAACTCCGGCTTTATCAATGGCATGAAGGTTCAGGACGCCATTGAAAAGGTCATTGACTGGCTGGAGACCGAAGGCATCGGCCACCGCAAGGTTAACTACAAGCTTCGGGACTGGGTCTTCTCCCGCCAGCGCTACTGGGGCGAACCCATTCCAATGATTTACTGTGAAACCTGTGGCTGGCAGCCCATGCCGGAAGAAGAGCTGCCCCTAGTGCTGCCGGAGGCCGAGTCCTTCCTGCCGACCGAGACCGGCGAGTCGCCCCTGGCCAAGCTGACGGACTGGGTCAAGACCCGCTGTCCCCAATGCGGTGGTTCCGGTACCCGGGAAACTGATACCATGCCCAACTGGGCTGGCTCCTCCTGGTACTTTCTCCGCTACACGGACCCCCACTGTGAGACAGGCCTGGCCTCCAGGGAAGCTTTGGACTACTGGATGCCCGTTGACTGGTACAACGGCGGCATGGAGCACACCACCCTGCATCTGCTCTATTCGCGTTTCTGGCATCAGTTCCTTTACGACCGGGGCCTGGTTCCTGTTCCCGAACCTTATCTTCGACGGACCAGCCATGGCATGATCCTGGGCGAAGGCGGGGAAAAGATGTCCAAATCCCGGGGCAATGTGGTCAACCCCGATGAGATAGTGACAGAGTACGGAGCCGATACCATGCGCCTTTATGAGGTATTCATCGGGGACTTTGAAAAGGCTGCCGTCTGGAGCACTACCTCCATCAAGGGCTGCTCACGTTTCTTGGAGCGGGTCTGGGCCCTGCAGGAAAAGGTGGTCGCCGGGAACGCCTACCGGCAGGAAACGGAAGTCCTGATCCACCAATCCATCAAAAAAGTGACAGGCGATATCGATACCCTGAAAGGCAACACAGCTGTGGCCCAGCTTATGACCCTGACCAACAGGTTCTATGACCTGGAAGGGGTCAACGACGCGGAGTTCAGGACCTTCCTGATTCTCTTGAATCCCTTCGCTCCCCACATCACCGAGGAGATCTGGGAGCGGCAGGCTTATGGTGGAAGTATTACTGACCAGACCTGGCCCTCCTATGATGAGGCCAGGACGGTCGAAGATACGGTGGAAATCGTCCTCCAGATCAATGGGAAAATTAGGGCCCGGGTGGAAATCCCCAGGGATCTGGCTAAGGAAGAGGCCCTCCTGCTGGCCAGGCAACACGAACTGATTGCCCCCGAACTTGAGGGCAGGCGGGTAGTCAAAGAGATCTACGTGCCGGGCAGCCTGATCAACCTGGTGGTGGTCTCCTGAGACCTTAGCTGAGAGCAGTTTTCGATTGCTCTTATTTGACATCGCTTGCATAGCAGATCGCCAACATTGTGGCACTATTTGCTCTGGCTAGGGGTCGCGGTATTGGAGAATGTGTTATTTCCAAAATAGCGATGAAGAATTGGCGGAGAAGCATCTATCAGGGGGATCGATTGCTTTCACCTGCCGTCAATTGATTCAAGGACGTGAACCCGGCCAATTTGAAAGACCGATAGAAAGGAAGAATGTATGCAACAAGAGAACAAATCTCTTTGCCCTATTTGTAATGAACGATTGACATTGTTCAAAGAAACACTTCGTGGAATAAAAATCTGTTCAAAACACATGGCTGAAGCGGGGATATTCCCTGAGGACAGGGTTAACGAACCAGATGAATTCTACACTATTGAAGAAATTAAGTCACGCATTGAATACATTCGAACCAATACAGGTGAAGTTGGTGGGGGGAAGCAGACAATTTGCCCAATATGCAGGGATATCCTCGCGATGTCCCGGATAAAATTGCAGGGCGGGATAAAGATCTGTGAGATACATCTGAAAGAGGCTGGGTACGACCGCAACAATCCAAATTCGAAACCCTTTAGCCAGGTTTCCCTGGAAGAGATCAAAGAGTCCATCCGCTTGAAGTCGCCGGCTGAGGACTCTAATGAAATTTTTGAGCAGCGTTTTGATCCAGTGCCTCGGGAGGATGTAGAAAGATTCAAACGCACGAAGCAGATCGGCCAAATTATTGCTTTCGATGATGAAAATAAGAACTGGGCGCTTCTTTCACCGCCTGATGGCGAGATACGTCTGATACTTCCCTACGATACCATTATTGGGTTTGAATTGATTGAGGACGGCAAGACAATTGAACAAAAAGGCCTTGGCAGAGCTGTGGCAGGGGGTCTGTTATTCGGCGCGGCCGGCGCGATCGTGGGTGCAGTCACGACAAGTAAAAAAATTGATGAAATATGCCGCTATTTGAGGATTAAAATAACCTTAGATGATATTATCAGGCCTGCGGTTTATGCTGACATAATCACAGAAACAACGCCGAAGGAAACGGTCGCTTATCAGGAATCGTGGAATTATGCGCAGGAAATCATTTCAGTCCTGCAAAATATTATTGACAAATACCATAAGGTTGCAACGATCACAACAATTGAAGAGGTCAAGCAATTCAAAGAATTGCTTGATCTAGGGATTATTACGGAAGAGGAGTTTGTAAAAAAGAAGAAGGAATTATTGGGCCTCTAAGAGAGCCAAAGAAAAAATTCACTTGCGTAAGTGACAAGCATCACAAATACTTCAGAGTTAGCATCTGAATTTTTCAAGTCCACTTGACAAGGTTCTTCTCATGTGCGAGACTTGCCTATAATTGAATAACCCTCAAAGGCAGTGAAGGGAAGAGTAGGCTGGCTGGTGTCGGACAGAGAACCCGGTAAGGTGGAAGCGGGGCGGGACCGAGAGCTGAACATGGCCCCTGAGCCGCAGGGCTGAGCGAATGGTTAGGTCCTGACGGGTGCGCCCGTTACAGCGCCGGAGTATGATGGTACTCTCAGAGGCTTGAATCGTGAGGTTCAGGCGAATCCGGGTGGTAACACGACGTTGACAAGCGCTCGTCCCGGAACCTTGGAAGGTTCCGGGACGGGCGTTTTTTCTTGGAGGCGAAAGAGGAGCATTGAGTATTCTGGAAGTTAAAAATTTGAGCAAGTCCTTCCCCTTGGAGGGGGATACTTTGCGGGCAGTGGACCAAGTCAGTTTTTCGGTCGACGAAGGCGAAATCTATGGCCTGATCGGCCTGTCCGGGGCAGGAAAATCCACCCTGGTTCGCTGCTTGAATCTGCTGACCCGGCCCGATCAGGGTGAAATATGGTTTGACGGCCTGAACCTGGTGGATCAGCCGGAGGAGGTGCTCCGCGACAAGCGGAGGGAGATGGGTATCATCTTCCAGCACTTCAACCTCTTTATGAGGAAGACCGTCCGGGACAATGTGGCCTATCCCCTGCGTTTGTGGGGTAGATCCAAAACAGAGATCAAGGCCCGGGTTGACGAACTGCTTGACTACATCGGCCTTTCAGCCCATGCCAAATCCTACCCGGCCGAACTGTCGGGCGGCCAAAAGCAGCGGGTGGCCATCGCACGGGCCCTGGCCTTGAATCCCCGGCTTTTGCTGTCGGATGAGGCGACCTCGGCCCTGGATCCTGTCAACACTGAACTGGTGGTAACCATGCTTCGCAAGGTAGTTGACGACCTGGGGATCGCAGTCATCTTGATCACCCATCAAATGGAAGTGGCCAAGGTGCTCTGCGACCGGGTGGCAGTCATGGAAGAGGGGCGGCTGGTTGAAGAGAATACGGTTGAACAGCTCTTCCTGCAGCCCAGGGAGGCCGCGACCCGCCGCATGGTGCGTGGATTTGATGAGGACATCCCCCTGGAGCGCCTGGCTTCATTGACCTCAGCTCCCGTCTACCGGCTGGGTTTCCGGTCCGAATCGGTCAGGCGGCCCCTCATCTCCAATCTAGCCCGCCAGTACGAGCTGGATGTCAATATCCTGGCAGGCAACATCAATGCCCTGGTGACCGGTGACATTGGCTACCTGGTTGTGTCATTTGACGGGGACCGGGAAAAAGAGGAGACCGCCCTTGAAGCACTGAAAAAAGAGGGCGTTGAGATCCTGCGGCTGACCAACGCTCAGCGGGGAGGTTTGGTTTCATGAATGACTTTGTCAAAGCCACCTGGGAAACCCTCCTCATGGTCGGGGCAAGCAGCTTCTTCTCCGTTTTGTTAGGACTCCCCCTGGGCGTATTGCTCGTCCTGACAAAACCGGAGGGGCTGCTCCCCCGCCCACAGCTTTACCGTATCCTTGATTTCATTATCAATGTGCTTCGGTCTTTGCCTTTCATTGTCCTCATGATCGTTGTCTTCCCGCTTTCCCGTCTGCTGATCGGGCGGGCGACGGGGACAACGGCCACCATCGTGCCGTTGGCTGTTGCCGCCATTCCCTTTGTTGCCCGGATCATGGAACAGAGCCTGCTGGAAGTCGACACCGGGGTCCTGGACGCGGGCCTGGCCTGCGGCGCCCGGGTCGGTCAGCTGGTCAAAACCGTCCTCATCCCTGAGGCTTTGCCGTCCCTGGTCAACGGGGTGACCATCACCATCATCAACATCATCGGCAACTCGGCCATGGCAGGCGCTATCGGCGGCGGAGGCCTGGGCGACCTGGCTGTCCGCTACGGTCTTTACCGAAGGAACGCCGTGAAGCTCTATATCGCCGTTGCCATCATCATCCTGATCGTCCAGCTCGTCCAATGGGCGGGCAGGGCGCTCGAAAACAGCTTGCGCCGGGACTTACCCGTCGCTTCCCTATAAATGCAAAAGGAGAAAAACATGAAAAAGCACATTATCGGAATACTCACCATTATTTTGCTGGCGACTCTGCTTATTGCCGTGTCAGCCTGCTCCAAGAAACAGGACAAGCTGGTCATCGGAGTCAGCCCGGCACCCCACGCCGATATCGTCGCCCTGGTGGTCGATGAACTGAAAGAGCAGGGGATCACGCTTGAAATCCGCGAATTCAGTGACTACGTTACACCCAATATTGCCTTGTCGGACAAGGATATCGACGCCAACTACTTCCAACACATCCCTTACTTTGCCCACGAGAACAGTGTCGGCAAGTTCGGACTGGAAATCCTGGGAGGCATCCACATTGAACCCATGGGTCTCTTTTCAACCAAGCATGCCTCCTTGTCCGACCTGCCCGACGGCGCTGAGATCATGGTCCCCAACGATACCACCAACGAAGGCCGTGCCCTCCTGCTTCTCCAACAAGTCGGCCTGATCACCTTGAAAGAAGGTGTTGTCGGTGACGCGACGCCGAAAGACATCGTTGACAACCCCAAGGGATTGAAATTCACTGAAATGGATGCTCCTGCCATCCCGGAGACGTACCAGGATGTGGACGCGGCGGTGATCAACGGGAATTACGCTATTGAGCACGGCTTGAATCCGGTCAAGGAATCCCTGGCCATTGAAGATGAATCCAGCCCTTATGTCAACATCATTGCCGTCAAAGAGGGTGATGCCAAGCGTCCTGAACTGCAAAAGCTTCTGGAGGCGCTCCAGAGCGACAAGGTAAAAGCCTATATTGAGGAGAAATACGAAGGGGCTGTCGTACCGGCCTTCCAGACCAAAGAGGTCGCGGACAAACTGGCGGAGGAATACCGACCCTAGCGCGTTCGTTTAACTCTGTGCGGGATGCCTCTTTCCTTTTTCTCCTGATATGATGGGATCAGCCACAGGCATCCCGCACGCAAAACGACGGGCAAGCCAGCCTGAGAAAGTCATGCCTCTTCCATTTTGGGAGAAGCGAAACATCTGTTTAAACGAATGGGGTTAAGAGCTAATAGCCGTAGGAACCTTCAATGGATTCATCATTGACGATCCAGTCCTGGACTTCAATCTTGCGGTATTGATCCCGTGTATCACGGATATAGACGTATTTGATGCCGGCATTGATGATCAGGCGCTTGCACATGGCGCAGGAAGAAGCCTCTTTGATGTAGTCGCCGGTTGTGACTTCTTTGCCCACAAGGTAAAGCGAACTGCCGATCATCTCGCTTCGGGCCGCGCTGATGATGGCATTGGCTTCAGCGTGAACACTGCGGCAGAGTTCATAGCGCTCGCCGCGGGGTACCTGCAGGCGCTCCCTTGTGCAGTAACCCAGTTCATTGCAGTTGGCCCGCCCCCGGGGAGCCCCCACATAGCCGGTGGAGATGACCTCGTCATCCTTGACGATGACTGCCCCGTAATGGCGGCGGATGCAGGTAGAACGCTCGCTGACAACCTCAGCCAGATCCAGGTAATAGTTGGTTTTATCCCGGCGGGTAAAGACGGTTTGATCGCTCATGGTGCAGTCCTCACATACTCTTGCTGATTG
Source organism: Fastidiosipila sp. (assembly GCA_012511175.1). NCBI lineage: Bacteria > Bacillati > Bacillota > Clostridia > Eubacteriales > Oscillospiraceae > Fastidiosipila > Fastidiosipila sp. The sequence continues at coordinate 60,699 of JAAZGO010000002.1, forward strand.
CTAGAATAACACAGAGGCGGCCGCGATCCAGGACCAGATCGGCCCAGGTTCTGAGAAAAAATGGGTCTTTTATGCGGTAATGCCCCTGCTGCGGCGGATCCATGACGGCCCAGTCTGTGTCCATTTAGAGCCACGAGCCGCCTGACTGTACAGAATATCGTTTACGGATAAAGGTCGGAATCTCGTGCACAATGCACAGAACTTAATGCCGAAGTGCATTGATATGCCGACAAATACTTCATTATTCAAATAAAGTATAGTATCATATGTTTGAAATACGGTCATTTGCCGAACTTGCATTATTCCTGACGAGTAGGGATATCATCCTTGCGGGAGAGATGAAAATGCGCAAAACCATTGTGGCAATTCTGACAGTATTGATTTTCCTTTTGTGGGCGATTTCAACGCCGCCGGCGGAACCAGCCAGGAGAGCATCCGAAAAAATTCTTTTCCAGCAGATGATCAGGCCTTCACTTTAGACATGGAAAACAAACATGTATGGGAGGGATTAACATGCGCATCACCGTCTTGTTATTTACAGTAATGCTTATCCTCTTGTCCTTTGCTCCTTCAGCATTCGCACAGGAAGTCCGAACGACGCTGCTCGATATCGCCATGGTTACGGAAGATGCCATCCACCTGTTTACAATCGGTTGGGAGCGGGGTGAGTTAAGCGCGACCTTGATTGCGCCGGACGGCACCAGGATCCCCCAGGACGATCCGCCTGACGGAGTCTTGGTGGCTACAAGTGAACAGATTATCATCTTCCGCGTCGAAAACCCACAAAAAGGGCTCTGGAAAGCAGAACTCAAGGAATTCGACAACGGGCGTGTTGGCATCATCACGGAAAAGCTCTACCTACCCCTCATTGTGGAAAAGGTCACGGCCCGACAGGAGGGAAGCGATATTCTCGTTGATTTTTCCATCAAAGGCGATAAAAACAAAACTTGCAGCTACGATGTCTATCTTACCCTGGACGGTCAGTACCAAAAAGGGCGCCTCTTACAAAGCGGGGCCTCATTGACCGGCGAACAGGTGAGCCTTAGATGTCCCGGCAAGGATGTCAGCAGCTATGAAAAATGGCAGGTCACCGTCTATGCCGAATGCGAGACGAATGGATTTACCGATTTTCATTCGGCCTCTTCCCTGCCCTTTGTTTTTGCCAATCCGGAAGCGCCGGGATTGGTGAGAGATCTCAAGGCCTTTCTTCATGAAAATGGGGTTCGCGCGGAGTGGCAGCCGCCGGACGAAACCATTACCGGCTACCTCGCGGTCCTCTATGACGCCAACGATGAGCTCATTCATTCCGTCACGCTCAAGGCCGAAGAGACACAGGCACAGCTTCCCTTCTTCGACCAGGAGCTTGTCAAAATTGCCATCTCATCCATCAGAGAGGGCATCTGTGGATTGCCCAACACGCTCCTTGTCAATGCGGACATGACTCTGGCTTCCCTGGTTGGTTTTAGTCTTCCGGACCAACCCGCAACCTCCAATGGCTACATTGAACTTGCCTACGACACCGGCGGGAAAACAGTCCCCCTGTCCGTGGACCTGGACGGGCAGCAAAGCGATCGAACCTTAACAGGAGACGGCGTTTTACGTTTGCCCGTACACAACGGGACCAACCGGATCACGGTCAGCGCCGAGGGGGATAACGGCGTATGGGTCTCCGAAAGAAAAACATACATGCTCGACCTGATAGCTCCCACCTTGCGCATTTTTGTGGACTGGGACGCCATCGTCACTTCCAAAAAGAAGATCCTCTTGTCCGGGAATGCATCCCAGGCGCAGGTCACCGTTAACGGCGAAACCGTGGAGACAAAAGACAACGGAAATTTCAGCAAAGAGGTGCCGCTTGACTATGGCATCAATCTTTTAAAGGTGACGGCAACAAACGATTCAGGAAACACGACCACCTATGAAGCTCATGTAACGAGGAGAGACTTGGCATCATCCTTTCCATGGTGGCTTCTCGGAGGTCTTCTTGCGGCCGCGCTCGTCGTTCCGGCCTATGCGCTGTCGAATCGAAGGAGGCGTTCAAAATGAGTGAGGTGCTTGTTTTATTGTTGGAATCGCCCGTGATGCAAATTTCGCTTTCGGTATTTCTTGCCGTGATCGGCCTCTTCATCGTGGCGGCCGTCCAACGCAGACTGGGCAAGCTGACGGCCATCGTACTGGCCGTCTTGATGCTGGCCAGTCTTTCAGCGGGGACGGTTGACGGGATCCGGCGCTATGCTGAAAAAGCGGGGCGCACCAAAATGCTTCAATCGGAAAAGGAAGCGCTGACTGCACTGGCCGCTGGGGATTCGAGAAAAGCCTATGCCAAGGCAATTGATTCCATCTTGGCACAGCCCGACCGTCCTCTCTCTGTGCTTACGGCGGCCCGGGCGGCCTTGCTGACCGGCGATCTTGCTGCGGCCGATCAATTCTACGGACAATTACAAACCCTATCCGCTGATGACCTCGAAGATTGGAATATGGCAAACAATGAGGAAGAGATCAGCACCTGGAACCAGCTGTCGCAGCTGCCAAAAGATGAGGTAAAAGAGGCGGCCGGTTCTTTTTCCGAACAGGTGAAACAAAACATTGACGAGCAGACAGGTGTCCTTCCGGACATTCAGGAAGCTTCCGACAATTACGGTTCTGTACGCGATTTAGAAATCCAGCTCCATGACGCCCAGCAAACGGAAACCAATGCGACCGATCTGACCGCCATCGATCAGGAACTGCATGACCTGATGGACGAGCCCGGCGGGGAGGAAGCAAGGGACCTTCTGATCGAGTCCCTGGTCTGGCAGCAGCAATGGGATGCTCTTCTCTCCTGGCTGATCAATGACGGAGCCCCTGGCCTTCTTGACCTGGCTGAGCTTGTTCTCGAAGGAGCCTTGCCCGATGGTTTGCTGGCTGGCGCCCTCTTGACCGGTTCCGATCTTGATGCGGTACAGAAGCTGGCCGACAGGCTCTGGTCTATGAGGGGTGCCAAAAGCAATCGCGGCCGGCTTCATCTGATCTTGGGCAGGATCTATGCCCAGTTGCTGAAGAACCCCGAAAAAGCCCTGGACATCATCTATCAGGCACTCAATACAAACCTGCACCTTAGTGCTGAAGATTTGTCCATCCTGAGGGAGCTTGAGGCCCTGCGCCTCATGCTTGAATTGATGGGAGTAGAGCTCGGCAACAACATGCTGAACGACTATCTGAACGATTCGTGGGACGGGTGGAGCGGAGATACCGGGCAAGACGATTCGGGTCCGGACGATCGGCCACCGGAGGAGACTACGACGACCGATGAGCCGGATGAGCCGGATGAGCCGGATGAGCCGGAATGGCCCCCGGAATTATCCGGTGAAAATATCCGGACGGATTTCCTGCCCTTTTTCAACATTTGCGCTCCCGAGATGACCCAAGCGGGCCACCTCCGCTTCTATGTCACCATGGCCGAGGGAAGCGCCGGCTTCCCCGAGGGAGAACCTGAGGGGACGGACTTCGAGTTCCGTACCAATATTGGTTCGCACTATAGCCTTGGAGTCCATTCGATGACCCCGGCCCAAGACATCGAACGCTACACCATGCTCCTGATTGACTGCCGTCCGCAGATGAGCGAGAAAGCGCTGGGGCTGGCGAAAACCGCCGCTTTGGCCTATGTACGCTCCATGCCTGAAGGTGAGCATGTCCTGGTCTATAAAGCGGGACTGCCCTGGCAGGATCCTAATCTCAAATTCACCGAACCCGGTGAAAAAATCGAACTTTTTGGCAATATGGAAATGGAAACATTTCTATTCAGCAGCGATAAAGTCAAGCTGGAAGCTTACATCAAGGCCGATTACCCCGGCGATGCCTTCTTTGATCCGGACATGTATTTCATGATCTCCTGGGCCCTGAACCAGATGACTGCGATCAGTCAGCGGGGTGTCAGCGGAGAGTGGGATACCTTCCCTCTGACATCCGCGATTCCTCGGTTCGGGCAGGTCATTGTTTTTACCAACGGTGATCCCGGAACGGGGCAAATCGCGGGCGGTGAAAAAAGCATTGAATACGTCAGGGCCGCGGCCATTGCCGCCAACGCGGCCGTTCATATCGTAGAGGTCGGGCAATCGCAGGAACGCGCGGACCTTGAAGCGATCGCAGAGGCTGGACGCGGATCATACCTTGACCCGTCAGTAGACAGTCTTATGGCCTTTTATAATTACGTCCGCTATCGGGAGGTCAAACTCTTTCTTGCTGACTGCGACTGCTCTGAAATTGGATGCACCTCGGACAGTTTTTTCGAGCTTCAGGCCAAGCATAAACCGACCGACGTCGTGGTGGGCTTTTTCCGGGGTCCCGGAAAAGGAGTGGATCTTATCGGTACCCTGCATTATTCGGATGCGTCGCTTAGCAGTGAAGATTTTCGCGATTACACCTTCGACGAATTGGATTTAGACGATTTCACGGGAGACCCCTTTGACCCCGGTGGTACAGAACCCGGGAATTCACAAGACGACCAGACGGATGGGCAGACGGATGGGCCAGGCTGGTATCAGGAGATTAACGACTGGCAGGGTTCGGACAGCCTCAGGGTTGACGGCCTGGACCGCCATGCCATTGCCAAAGGCCAGAGCGGTGTCATGCTGGTCAACCTGCTCGGCCAGGGATTTGCAGGTTTATCTCCGAAAAATATTAAGATCACTTTTTTGGGACTGGGAACCATCCTGCATACCTATTTGGAAATCGCGAACGATCATGAAATCCGGTTCTTTTTACCGGTTAGCATGCCCGCAGGCACCTATTCGATGCGTGTCGAAATAGGCGGCCGGGTTTTCACCTTCATCGACACCCTCTATGTCTATGAGGCGGACGGTTTCATCACCATTAGCCTGGGTCCATGGACCATTACTGCCTCTTCCATCCAGGATGCCGGCAACGGGAAATGGAACTTATCAGGCGCCGCCATCAATGACTACCTCCATTTTGATGGCAATACGCTGCTTGAGGGCAACTGGCAGTTCAGTAACCTGGATCAGTTGAAGCTCACGCCCAGCGGACAAGCCTACATTGAATTTAACCCGGCGTCCGAAAGTTTTCTGGTAAAAAAGGTCTTCCTTGAACGACAAAAGACAAATCTGTATCTGGGAACATGGAGGGCTTTCACGCTGACAGCTTCCGGGGCAGGCGTGCCCATTGCCAAGCCTCTGACTGCTGGTGCGGGTACAGTGATCACGGGGGTTTCCTTGGGCCTGATCGATTTATCCTGTGATTCCGGTACACTCCAGCCGGATCAGGTGGAAATGTCGTTTTTGAAGATCAATCTCGACCTTCCCTTCCAGGACTATCTCTTGGCAGCCGAAGGTTTGCTCCCGTTTTCGGTTGCGGCGGGCGCGTCCTTTACCGCCGATCAAAACGCCATCGATTTGGATCTTTCCATCAAAATTGAAAGCGATGAAGGGCTCCAATTCATGAGCGCGCTCAGCATTAACAAGTTCGGCTTCGAAATCAAGACTGCCGAAAGTAAGATTGCGCTGGATCTCGGTGTTGAGCTGATCGGAGGAAAGGGTTTTGAGGCGCACCTGGCCTTTAAAGGGTGGTTGCTTGATGAGATCGGCCTGTCCATTAAAGCGGAGATACCGGTGACAACGACGCCTATACCGGTTACACTGTCCGAATTCGGCGGAGGCGTGAACAATATGGCACAAGCCTTGGAATCCGGCCGTATGGAAGACGTGCTCAAAATGGAATTTTTTGGGACCGCCGAATTCGAAGTGGCCAGTGCCGCGGCGGTGTTGCCCTTCTTAAACAGCTTGACCTGGCTGCCAAAGATACCGCCCTTGCTGGAGACAAAAGAAACCAAATTGTGTGTAACACCCATGCCTTTCCACTTGGGATTCTCGACAAAATTGTTCTTATTTGGCGAAATAGACTTGGCAAAGGCGGAGCTGGAGATAGGGCATTATAATTTCGATCAGTCGCTTCTGGGCATTGACACACAACAAGTGATTGGCTTGCACGCGATGTTGGCGCTGGGACCCGAAATCGATTTTTCCATCGTGCGTTTAATCTACAGGGCAGGACCCAGCATCGACATCAACAACAAAGGCTTGTTCATTGCCTTGAATGGCACGGCGGGTTTTGGAATGAATTTTGGATTAGCCAAATTTACAGCGGACATGAACGGCAACTTTCTGGTCGCCGTCCATAAGAGCGGTAACCTGCCTCAGCTATCCGTTGCAGCCAGGATGGCGCCTACATCCAGCATACCCGGATTATGGAGTGCCGGGAGCCCCAAGGATATTCGGATACATGTCAGCCAGAACGGCATTCAGCTTGTTGGCATACCCTCTGCCTTGCAGGCTTTGGAAGATGGGCTTGCCTGGCTGGACGACCAGCTCCAAGCGGCCAAAGAGAAAACCTGGCAGGCGATCTCCGACGGCATGGATACCTTGGCAGCAGCCGGCGAAACCTTGTGGAATCTCGCTGAAAGCGGCGTCGAGCTTGCGGAAAAGACATGGGATGAAGTTGTCGATATTTTCGCTCAAGGGGGTTCAGTGATTATTCGCGATGGAAAAAAGGTTTTAGGTTGGCTTGGTGATGCGGCCGAAAATGCCGGACAAACCTTGGAAGAATTTATAAATGATCCGGTCGGAACGACTGTAGAGATTGTCGGTGGTGCGATCAACACTGGTGTCGACGTTGTAGGTAACATTGGCTCCGGGATCGTGAGCTTCTTTTCGAAGCGTTCTTAAAGCTGTTGAATCTGCAGAGGGATCAGACCGGTCGATTCCTTCCATGATGACGATGGCAAGGATGGAAGGTCACTGTTTGGGCCATTGGCGTTTTTCTTGGTCGGACCATTTGCCGGATGGCCGCTACCGGAAAAGCAACGCCTGCGTCGACCACCGCCTGCGTCAGGCGGCGCCGGCGCTGAGCACCGAGGTTGTCAGGCTTTTCGTTCCTTAAAGAGCCGGAGGAATCGCATTCACGAACAAGACAAATGGGCGAGGTTTCAGACAGTACCGAGCAACAGGATGAGTGAATCAAAGGGTGCTTTTCCCAAGGCACCACAGTTAATTTAACTAAGCATCTTCGGTGCCTGGCACTCGGGCCACATGAGTAGAAGATTTCTGCCAGGGGCCCTGGCAGGCGACCGCTCCGATCTTCGGACTCAAGGACACCCGCAACCAAGAGGAGGAAAAAATGTTTTGCAGTCACTGCGGCAATCCCAACCCTGAAAATGCCGCCTATTGTACCAAGTGCGGCAGCCCTCTAAAAGGTCAGCAGAAAGGGGAAGCGGCCCAAGTCCCTGACCAAGCTTCCCTTGAGGCTCAGGTACAGGCTTTCCCACCGCCCGATCAATCGACCGCCTACCCCACCCAAGTACCCTACCCGCAGCCTTACCCGGCTTACGGCTATCCCCAATACCCACCGGGGAAGAAGAAAAAAACCGGCCTGATCATTGGCATTATCACAGCTGCCCTTCTCATCGCCGCTCTTGCTCTTACCCTTATCCTTCTCCTTGGAAAAGGCAAAGACAAAAGTAGAAACAGAAAAGAAGGAAGCAGTCAAATTCAGAGCACTACCGGCACGACCGTCCTCCACAGAGGAGATCGACAGGATACCAACATTTCCGGGAATTGGGTTGTCGTTGACAGAGAAGGCCAGTCAGATTACGACCCGGGCATGGTATTGATCTTCAAGGCAGACGGCACATTGAAGTTAGAGGCCTCAAAAGACGCCCCGGATTATGTCAAAAAAATAATCGAATTCGAAAGCGTAGCCAAGATGAAGTACAAGGTGAACGAAGGACAACTTACCATCAGCAAGGATTTCATGGGGCTAATGGAGGAGTCCGTCATGCGCTATGTGTAAATGCTAGCTTTAAAATGCACAGTTTCGATGAGATAAGAATGTACAAAAGTGATGGGAGTGTTTAGAGTTCTTACCAAAGATTATTTCGAGGTAAGAACATGCACTATCCGATCAAATTTGATACAAGCGTGGAGGTAAAAACGCTCACGGATCTGCCGAGACTGAAGATCATTTTGGAGGCAGCAAACTTGAAACCCAACATGAGCAAGATCGCGCGGGATATGTCGTGTGACCGTCGTACCGCCAAACGTTATTACGAGGGAGATTTTCCAAACGGTAAAAGGGACAAACCCTCCTACCTTGATGTCTACTACGACACGATCAAGGAACTCCTGGGACCTGACAGCA
>JAAZGO010000003.1 GCA_012511175.1 Fastidiosipila sp.
GAATGGGAGTAGGACTTGCAAGCAAAATTGATTCAGATTCTTATCAATGTCTGTCCATATTTTATTTTGACAGGGGGGATACGTATTGAGGTACAGCATTGATTTGGAGAGGTTACCGATTCATGAATATCAAGACCTGCTCAAACAACAAAATCTATTACCAGGACGCAGAATTCTGTGGCAAGGTCTTGAGGAGAACTTTGCATCATTTGAAAGACAAGGAATTAAGTCGATCGCGGAGTTGAAAAACATCATTTCAAGTCCAAAGAAAATGGCAGCCTTTGCAAGTGAATGTGGGGTACCAGAGGAATACCTGGTCATCTTGAAGCGTGAAATCGGCAGATTGGAGCAAAAACCAGTTTCGCTTCCGGACTTTCCGGGTATCGATGGATCATTGCTTGTAAATTAAGTGAATCAGGACTTGGAACATCGAAAGACTATTGGGATCAAAAACAGGACTTTACAGACGAATTGTGTTGGCTTTGTGATCTTGTGCGTATCAATGGCGTGGGTCCCCTTGCGGCAAGGGCATTCTATGAGGCAGGTTACCAATCTTCAGCTGAAATCGCTGCAGCGGATGCAGAAGCTATGTTGGTCAAGGTGTCCGAAGTAAACGCGATCCATGGTTACTACAAGGCAAGACTGGGAGTCAAAGATATGCAATTTTGTATTGACTTCGCCTTGCTGCTTCAAAAATATGCTGTTTGATGCAACAGGGGGATGACAGAAGGACTGTCCCCCCCTCTGTCACCTATTCTTGCCTAATCATCAACAAAGATTGAAGCGATGATACTGACCAGCCCAAACAAAACCCCGGCGATAGGCCAAATGACCCATGAAGATCCCCATTTATTGAATATAAAACTAATAGCCAAATACAAGATGACGATAGAAAGCCAGTAAATTCCTGCAATTCTCCCGTATATAACACTATTCTTTTTTTTGTTAGGGGTATAATCGCCTTCCTGCAGAACGATGAGGAACGAGTTATTGTAAATACTCGTTCTAACCAGAAGATGCACACCAATAGCGACCATTGTAATGAGAAGAGAAGGGGCAACAGAGGATAGAACTGGGATATTTAACAATGCATCCGAGACAATAACCGGAATAACAGAAACGATAATCAATACAACCCCCAGGCTGAGGTTTTTGACATGGCTATTTCTGTATTTTTCCTTTTCCCTTCTCACAGCGCTGTCAACACCATACTCAAGCTCGAAAGAATCCTCTTTTAGAAATTTATACGGCTCCATGGAATGGTTTGACTTAATAAATAAGGGAACAGCGACGGCAACCATTGCGATCAGCATTAAGATTCCCAGGCTTCCATTTTCAAAGAGCTGGTTTGACAAGGTCAATAGGGCAGGAGCGATAATACATAGAAAGACACCAATCGCTATGCTTTTGGAATACTTTTTATTGGCCTCTATGAAAGCGCTGGCATCTTCCAGGCTGATCCGCCTGAGACTTCCATTATCTTTTGCCTCAATATACTCTGCTTCTTCAATTTCATCTTTTAGCAAATAATCGATAGAGACTGAAAATAGATTGCTCAGCTTAATGATTTTGTCCATATCCGGGATAGATTGAGCTCCTTCCCACTTTGATATTGACTGACGTGATACATTGAGTTGCTCAGCGAGTTCCTCCTGACTTAAAGCAAGTTTTTTCCGATGGTATAAAATTTTGTCTGCTAAGATCATTTCATAACCTCCTCATATTCTTCATATTTTTCAACTTAGAATATAAGTTCCCCGTTAGTTGCATACCATAAAGAGCTCCATTCAATTTGTCAACCGGTGGTAGCAAAACTGAAAAAGCGTAAATCAACAACCCTGATTCATCTGCGTCATCTACGGAAGACAGTCGCGATTAGAATACGATGCTTGTCTTACCGTTTAAACACCGTGGAGATCGAAATGACGATTTAGTTTGGCCCGCGGAGTCTGACCCCGTGATCTATTTGATACTCCATGTGCAGGGGCCGGCTTTGCTGGTCCTGAGGTGTCCGAAGTAAACGAGAAGCATCGCTCCCACATGGAAGGCGAAATTGGGAATTAGGGTATTCAATTTTGTGTTGACTTTGCCTGCGAAACAAGCCAAAAGGACATTTCTTGTGATTCCTTTATGTAATTCAAGGTGCTTTCCGGCAAGCCGAACCATTCAGGCAAATCACTCAAAATGCTTCCGGCAATCTTTTCCTTCTCATTCTTATCTCCGGTTTTTCGCACAGTCACTTCAGTAATCCCTCGAAGCAGAAGAGCAAAGGTTCCGAATACAGGAAAAACACCCGCTCTTGATTGGAAGATTCATCGCCCTGTAAGATGAAGGCGATATCGTGAAGGGAAGGGGTCAGCCGTGAATCAAGTGGAGGCATTTTTCGAGCAGGTCATCTCCGTCAAGTGGGCACCCGGCAAAGAAGCTGTCGATATCATCGACCAGACACTTTTGCCGGGAAAGATCAAGAGGATCCAGCTCAAGCAGAAAGAGGAGATTTGGGAAGCCATTCAATCGCTCCGGGTCCGGGGCGCACCGGCCATCGGTGTGATGGCGGCCTACGGCATGGCTGTCATGGCTCAAAACATACAGACTGAAGATTATGAGTTCTTCTGCCGGGAATACAAGAAGCTTTCGGATTACCTGGCCTCTTCCCGTCCCACAGCGGTGAATCTGACCTGGGCGCTGAACCGGTTGTGGGCTTTCGTCAAAGCCAGCCGGGGGAGACCCTTATCTGAGATCAAAAAACAGCTCTTTGTCGAAGCTGAAGCTATCCGGGAGGAAGATGTTGCCATCAGCCGCACTATAGGCAGGATTGGCTTTGACCTTTTGAAAGACTTGAAAAAGGAAGACCGCCCCGTCGGCATCCTGACCCATTGCAATGCCGGCACCCTGGCCACCGCCAAGTATGGCACAGCGACGGCACCCATGTACATCGCCCTGGAAGAGGGCTGGTCCGGGGATCAGATGCATGTTTACTGTGACGAGACTCGGCCGCTCTTGCAGGGTATCCGGCTGACCTCCTTCGAGCTCAAAAACGCAGGCATCAAAACAACCGTTCAATGTGATAACATGGCCTCTGTTCTGATGGCCCAGGGAAAAATTGACATTATTTTTGTGGGTTGTGACCGCGTGGCTAGGAACGGGGACGCCGCCAACAAGATTGGCACCAATACGCTGGCCATCCTGGCCGGACATTACAAAGTGCCATTTTATGTGTGCGCCCCCAGCTCCACCATTGACATGGCCACGGCAACGGGTGACGGCATTCCCATTGAAATCCGCGATCCGGATGAGATCACTGACATGTGGTACCGGGAGAGAATGGCACCTCCGGACATGGATGTCTTCAACCCCGCCTTTGACGTCACCAGCCATACCTTGATCTCGGGGATCATCACAGAGAGGGGCTTGTGCCGGGCACCCTTCGACCAAGCTTTTGAAACCATCGGTTTGTAGGGCTGGCGTGAAAAAACCGGATCACAAATGCATGCGACCGTTCTTGCCTAACCGCCTTGCTCAAGGTAAGCTACGCTAAGAGCACGAGAGCATGCAGATCCGTCCTGCGGAACAGGGAGGTGATCACAATCCGAAAACTCAGGGAATTGATGCATTCATCAGGATCAGGGCGCCGTCAGCCCCTGCGTCTGCCGGGTTTGCGGATAATCAAGACCTCCTTGGCGGTTCTCCTTTGCCTGCTCTTCTACGCCCTGGTTCCCCTGCCGGCAACCTTTAAGGTGGTCACGGCCCTGGTCGCGGCTATCATCTCTTTGCGGAGCACCATCCAGGAAAGCTTTGCCGCTTCCTTGACGCGTATCCAATCAACCTTCGTCGGAGCTGTCTTTGGTTTTGCGGTTTTGTTAACCAAGGACAAGTTCGGCATGGACGATCGCTCCATGATCTACGCGCTTGTGCTCTCCCTGGGCGTGGTTTTGGTTATGTGGATCAGCGTTTCCTTTTTCAAGGAAACGGGCGCAGGCCTGGGCGCTATCGTTTTTTTGGCCATCGCCCTGGGCCTGTCAGAAAACGTGACTCCCTTTCAACTGGCTGTGGCGCGTTTCCTGGATACCCTGATCGGCATTGTCATCGCCCTTGTCATCAACAGGGTTTTACCTTTCCCTCCTGAGGAAGGACGAGCGGATTAAGTGGGCGGAGACAACTGAGTCGTACTTTGCTAAACTGGTGCAAATGACTTCCACCGCACTTCTGCTTCGGGGAGGCGTGCCATGAAGTATTGCTCTTTTTTCATTGCATTGTGTTTGCTTCTGGTCGTGACTGCCTGCGATGGAGGCCGTTTTTCTCCTGAAAGACGAAAACCGGAAGATTCGCCCCTGCACGAGGAATTTTCGGAGGAAACGGTTCCGGCCGACCCAAAAATTCCTGAGCCGCCGGCCATTCCGTCCACAGGTGAGCAGTCGCACACCCAACCCAATATGCCAGCCATGGAAATAACGGAGCCGCCTGCACCTGAGGGGGAACCCGGGGAGGCAAGCGACCTGTTTACCGAAGGCACGGAGCTTGAGTTTCCTGTTCCCTCAGCCAGCGTGGCAGAAACGGAGACGGTGGACGCGGGCCCGACTCGAAGTGACCAACCCACCCCCCAACCAAGCCCGTCTGCTGCAAGCCGGAAGACCAGTTCTTCTACCACGACCCCGACAACAACCCATACGACAAGTCCTCCCACCACGACACCGACAACGACCGAAAAAACGACAAAGACCACGCACAGCACAACGCCTATCGATCATCCCTACGTGGCCAGCCAGAACTCCAAGGTTTTCCATCTAAAGACCTGCGGTCATGTCAACCAGATCAAGGAGCATAACAGGGTCTATTTTCAAACAAGGGAAGAGGCCGTCCAATCAGGCCGCGAACCCTGCCAGCACTGCAAACCGTAGCGATTCATCGAGTCTTGCATGCGGGGCGTGGTTGGGTCTTTCAAACATGTCATTCCAGATAGCAGCGTTCCATCCACTCAGGTTTGGACTTATCCGTATAGACCGTGTACTTGGACAGGAGGGCCACTGGCCCGTAGCTCATCTTGGACTGGCGCAGACCGGGATCCCCGTTATCATCCTCACGGTTGATGAAGTGCACTGACTTGCAGTTGCCGAACATCTTGACGAACTCATAGACCAGCATCTGGTAAACACCCCTGAAGCGGGTGTCCGCTTTCTCAACATGAATGTAGAGGGTGTCGCCCTGAACCTCCGCTAAGGAGAAGCCGGCCACCTGGTCGCCGGCAAAGAGGACGCCGCCGAACATACCGTAGTCACGCAGGTGATCCAGGACTTCCCGGATCTTGCGTGCCTCTTCTTTCAAGGTGCGGTCCTGCGGTGGGTTTTCTTTTTCAATGGCACAGGCAAAGTCACAGACCGCCGCCCGGTTGAAGGTGGTAATAATCTCAAAACGCCAGTCAGGGGTAGCGCGCATGAAGCGGTTGATGTTATTGCGGGTTGAGCGGTGCTTGCCTCCCTTGAGTTCGAGCAGATCTTCAGCTTCGTAAAGGTAATCGAAATAGTCCCGTTCAGCGATGGCGTGAAAATCCGGGTACCTTCGGGAAAAAAGAGGCAGGTCCATGTCGCCGACAATGCAGAAGACCAAGGGTTCGCCCTTTTCCCTGCAATGCTCCTCGAGCAGGGTAAGGGCCTCTTCCCGGTTCTCGCCGAGTGGAACCGTGTAGGCCGTGTGGCTGTCAAAAATCCGCATGCTGATGATCAGGCAGTCTGCTGCGATGACGAATTCGTTATAAAAGAGATCACGCCACATAAAAAGGCCGCCGACCGTCAAGTCACACAGCCTTTGCGGATTGGGATCAAGGAAGGGCTTGATCAGCGGCAGATGTTCCAATTGAAGTTTCTGAAAATCCAACATGGATCTGAAGCACCTCTATTCGCCGATGAAACCGCCCTCAATCAAGATATTTCGAGCGTCACCGAGTTTCAAAGATGATACACGGACCATGGGGCCTGTGCAACCCATACCGGATTCAGCGTAGATCCCCCCGGCCCACAAGAGCTGGACAGCTTTCTCCAAGTCTAGCACGTCGATGCCTTCGATCGCCTCCGTTACAACTTCCCGGGGCGGCGCTGCAATACCGTTGTGCCCGGTTAATCCTTGCCGTCTCTCCTGCAGGAGCTTATCCAAGCCGGCTTTTCTTGCCTGGGCCAGTTCATTGAGATAGATGGCCCGCAACTTGTTTTTGGCCGTATTGGCAGCATATTGAATGGCTGCCGCAATGACCGGGGCACCCGAGGCGCGGGAGATGATGTGAACCACACCCTCCATCTTTTCGCCGACGCCGGGACCGTAGCCCGCGCCCACCGTTTCACAGCTGCCGCCGGAGGAATAAGCTGCCAGCACTTTTAAAAGCGCGTTGCCCGTCAGGGAGTCGGCGACCAGGACATCCTGCGAACCCCGGAGGACGTCGTTGCCCCGCATAACTGCGCCGCCGTCAGCCCGTCCGGATTGGGCAAAGGTGAAAGGATAGCCTTTTTCCTTCAACGTTTTGAGGATAAGTTCGGCCTGGCGGGCGCCATCCAGATTAAGCAGGCCCACAGTCGGGTTCGTAAGACCGTCCGCTTTGGCGGTTGCCAGGCCGGCGATGGCGTTCAAGACCAGGGCCTCCACCCGGTCAGTCGATGAAGTTCCGGTGGTTGAAGCCAGGTAGAAATCCCTGCCGGTTGCGGGTGCCTTGATCCTGCCTACCGTGGCAACGCCGATGGGGAAGGGGTAATGCATGGCGACTGCCGCATCTGCCTCACCCGATATGAGCAAAGTTTCCATCCGGGCCGAGGCGCTTTCTGCACAGTCATAAGGGAGGGTCGTGACGCCTTCTGCTTCCTCTGTCCCCAGGTAGAGCACTGAAATGCCCTGGCCGGCCGCCTTAAGGCAGCCTTCCATGACCTGATGTTCGCCCAGTTCCGAGCCCAGGGCCATGACGGCGACAGTGGATTTTGTGCCGAATTCCCCCGTCTCCAGTCCTTGAGCCAGTTCTTCGAAAATAAGGGCGATTTCACGCTTGACCTGATCCATGGCCTACCTGCCTTCCCTGAGGGCGGACGCAAAATCACGGAGAGACTCGGCGATCAGGCGGCGGATTTGATCGGAGGAGGCCTGAACTTCTTCCTTTCCCCTGTTTTGCTCCAAGAGGAAGGAGATGCCGTCGAAGAGGTTGGTCATGCGGCCCAGGAAGAGCGAACCCTTGCCGATGATCATGACCCGTCCGATTTCCCGGTTGAGCAGGGCTTGCCTGGCGTGGCCCATGAAGGGCACGCCCGAAGGAATATGCCCCTGGGTGGGGGCAAAGCCGGGCAGACCGTGCTTGGCGACAAAATTGTTTAAGTCGGCCCGCTCCAAGTCACCCTGCTTGACGGCCAGGGCCCCGATCATTTTCATGTTGGATTCGGGGACGTTGCCGGCACCGGCCGGCTTGGTGATGTCCGGATTTTGCATCTCAGGTGAATAGTAATCGACGTCAGTGACCTTGAGATTTAATTTCGCCAGCGGTTCGGTGACCAGCGAGGCGATGACATTTTGAGGGGAACTGCCGGTGCCGACCGTGTGTCTGCCGGGTTGACTTACAATAATCTCGGGGTTGATCCCGTCGTTTTCCGAAACAATGGCGGCGAAACCCGCCAGGCAGTCTTCGAGGACGGGCAGGTCTTTCTTGACATGATCTTTGCCGTTCATGCCCAGCTTGGCCGTGGAGCCGCCGGCGGTGACAGCCACTGTCTTGAAAGTGCCGGCCTTGACCAGGGAGGCTGCCAGGACCAGGGCATGCGCCGGAGCCGCGCAAAAAGCCCTGACGTCGCATCCGGTTGAGTTGGCAAGTCCCGCCATCTCGGCCGTGGCTTTGGCAAAGTTGCCGCCGCCCCGCTGGTTCATGTCGCCGCAGGCTTCCTCGGAACAGTCAATGGTGTACTCAATTTGATCCGGATCCATGCCGCTGTCTTTTACGGCGAAAAGGAGAGCCAGGGTGCTGGAAGCCTTGGACACCAGGTTTTCCAGCATGACGGGGGCCGACAGGTTGGGGTCCATGTCATGGGCACGGCGGACGGCGCCCACGACCCGGTCTTTCATGTAGAGGCCTTCCGCGCCTTCGTCATGGATCAGCTGTTTCAGTTTCGCCTGATCGACACCGTTTGTGATGCGGCTGATCAGATAGTTCGAAATAAGGGGGTGGCCTTCGAGTTTAGGCTTGGTCTCATGGACAAAATCCTGATCCAGGAAGACCAGCTGGAATTCATCCACAGCTTGGATCAGAAGATAGAATTCGTCCTGGGGCATGATCTCGCCGAAGGGGCCGAAGCGGTCGTCCCGGGGGCTGGTCATTTCATGCCAGGGGCCGGGGATCTCTTTAAGATTATCAGGCGTCAGATTGCCGATATAGACCTGGTTGGGGTAGTAAGCGCGTACCCGGTCATAGGAGCGGAGGCGGGCGGGAAGCTCCCGCAGATAGTCTGAATCCGGATTGACCGCGCGCTCGGTCGTCTGTGTCGTCCCGTTATGGATCACCATGTCGGGGGTGTGGACAAGAATGTAGCCCGCGCCTTTCATGACACTATTCATCTTGTGACAGTCCTGCCTTTCAAGGGGTATCTTGGAAAAGATGCCCCGGCTCTGCCTTCAAGAAGGGCAGTTTGATACCGGGGCATCCGAATCGATCTTATAGCTAGTGTTTGACGACAAGCTGCCTGATCGAGTTCATCTCATCTGTGATCTCATCGATATCCAGGACCATTTCCATCATGGAAACCTGTTCATCGTAGACCCCGGGGTCGTATTCTGCCTTGACTTCCTCTTCACAAACGTGGTAGACGCTGAGTCCCAACGGGACTCCTGTCAACGGACCTGCGAATGTCGGATCACCTGCGGTGACCGTCTCAGCCGCGATTCCGGAAGCTTCACCTTCGGCGGCGCCCAGGAGAACCACTATGTTCCCTGCACCGTACTCCTCCGTGAGTTCCTTGATACGCTTCTGGTTTTCCAGATCCATTGCTCCCGCAGCCGTTCAGACAAAGCACTCCGTTGTGGAGAAGATCACCTCGGCGCCTGCTGACTCCGCGCAAAGCGCGATCGCCGGGCCGGGAACCCCGTCGCGGTCACCGATCACGATGACCTTTTTGCCTTCGAGTATGCTCATACCCTGCTCCTTTCATCCGATTGATATTGAAGGGTGCATTTTCACCCATCTCCAAGGGATCTGCCTGAGGCAGTCCCGGGAAATCTAAGTTCTGTCGGCGCAAAATTCCTTCAGCATGTCTTCGACTGCCTCGGGACTTGCGTCTTCTTTTACCAGTTCCCCGGTCTTTTCGCCGTTTTCATAAATAGCGATAACCGGCAGGCCTAAAATGCGCTGCGAGATGGCCAGCCTCCGGGCATTGGATGTGTTGAGGCCAGTGAATCGGATTCGGTCACCGTACTCTTCTTCCAGCCGCAGGATGTGAGGTTTCAGCGCCTCACAGGGCACACAGCCGTTGCCGTAAAAGTCGACCAGGACTGGCCCGGTGGCCTTGAGGACCTCTTCTTCGAAGTTGTTTTTGTCAAGTTCAAACATGGTAAATCCTCTCCTTAACCGATCCGGCCCGAGGCCAGATCATGTTCCACCTGCATGGCTGCCACGGCGCCATCGGAGCAGGCCGTGACAACCTGGCGAAGCGGCTTCTTCCTGATATCACCGGCGGCATAGACGCCCGGCAAATTGGTCCTCATGGCATCATCTGTCAGGATGTAGTGGTGTTCCATGTCGACCAGGCCCTCGAAAAGCTCGGAATTAGGCAGAAAACCGATGAAAACAAAGACGCCGAACATGCCATCATCTTCATCCGCCTCAACCTTGCGCTCTTCACCTGTCTTCGTATCCTTGACCGTCATGGCGGACAGGACCCCCTCCGGGCCGTGGAGTTCCGTGACCACGGAATTCCACATGAAGTCGATTTTTTCGTTGGCGAAAGCCCGCTCGCGGATGGATTTGACAGCTCTCAGCTCATCGCGCCTGTGGACGATGGTGACCTTCCTGGCGAACTTGGTCAGGTAGATGGCTTCTTCGACTGCTGTATCCCCGCCGCCTATGACGAAAACCTCCAAGCCCTCAAAAAAAGAACCGTCACAGGTGGCGCAGTAGGAAACGCCGCGGCCAGTGAATTCTTCTTCGCCCAGACAGCCGATGGGCCGGGGATGGGCGCCGGTGGCGATGATGACCGCTTTGGCCTCATGGATGCCGTCACGGGTATGGATTCGCTTGATGACACCATCAAGCTCAACCTTGGTCACATTGGCGGACAGGCGCTCAACGCCAAATTGGGTACACTGGGCTGTCATGCGGGCAACCAGTTCCGCGCCGCTTTCTTTTTGACCGGGACCAGACAGACCTCCGGGGTAGTTTTCAATTTCATCCGTGATGGCGATCTGGCCTCCATCAACTCCTTTTTCGATCAGGAGCGTATCCAGGCGCGCCCGGCCGGCGTAGAGGCCAGCCGCAAGCCCTGCCGGACCGGCGCCAATGATAATGAGATCGTAGATTTTTTCCATACTGCACATTCCTCCTGGATGGCCGGCTTCAATCAAAAAGGGTCTGTTCCGTGACTTCCTGTGTCAAGGCGTCAAGTGCCTTGCCGACCAGCTGCCGCCTTAACTCGTACTCATCCTTAGGCTCAAGATCGGGCTTGCCAAGCGGGTAAGGGATGGCCACCGTCGGCACGATCCTGTTGGCTCCGACCGTCATGGAGATGGGAGTCACCGTACACAGGTGGACCACCGGGATGCCCGCGTTTTCAATTTCTTTGACCATGGTTGCACCGCAACGCGTACAGGTGCCTCAGGTCGAGGTCAGGATGACTGCGTCGACACCCTGGGCCAGCAGCTTTTCCGTGATTTCCATGGCAAATCGTTTGGAACTTGCCACCGAGGTGCCGTTGCCGACCGTCGAATAGAACCAGTCGTGCAGCTTGCCGATCTTGCCCTCTTTTTCAAATTGGCGCAGGACATCGACCGGCACGATACGGTCTGCATCCTGGTTGGCGTAGACAGGGTCGTAGCCCCCATGAGCTGTTTCGTACGTCTCTGAGGTTAAATCGTCGACGCCGGCAATATGGTAACTGCCGTAACGGGTGGCAGACGAACTCTCAATGTGGTCGGGATTTCCCTTGGGCACGATGCCGCCGGAAGTGACCAGGGCGATGGAGGCCCGGGACAGGTCCCTGATGGCCGGGCCCGGCGGGACCCGGTCGTAGGAGGGCATTGGGTATTCAGTGACAAAAGGCTTGTCATGGAGTTTGTTGAGCAACATTTCGATGGCCCGGAGGCTGCCTCTTTTTTGGTCAAAGAAATTCTTGCGGACTCCATTGGGCAAATATCCCTCTTCGATCGAAGCACCGATTTCCTGCCGTTTGACAAGTTTCAACCCCAAGCCGGCCATGACGGGCACCACCCGCCTCATACCAGCCGCATTGTCGCCTGTTGCGACGATATAAACCTTCTCGCGGTACATGTCGGCGCCGGGGTTTTCCACATACATGCCGGTGACCGCGGGGATGCCAAGCTCAGTCTGGACAGCATCCGCAATACTGCCGCAGGCGACACCGTAGCGGCCGGCGTTGAAGGCGGGACCGGCAATGAAAAGATCAGGCTTTTCCTCACGGACCATGTCGAGGACGGTTTTTTTGGCAAGGTCCAGATTCTCGTTGTACCAGGAATCACCGCAAACAATGGTAGCGGTGATGACAGCCTGGTCGCCGAAAGCCATGGTGAAGGCGATACCCGGGCCTACAGGCCCCTCCCTTTTCTCCGCGGGGTAATCGGCCATCTCCTCGCTGCCCACCTGGCCGAAGAACTGATTGATGTAATGGACGACTTTATATTGACTCACGGGATCCTCCTTAGCGAGCGCTCAGACGGTTGTAGCCCAGTTCGTTGGTTGCGCCGGTGATCACCTGGAGTTCGGCCTCAATCGAACCGTCCGCCCTCAGCGAACCGTCGTGGCCGCCGGCGATGGTATCGACGTAGTCCAGGGTGCCGATGACACGGTCCATGGGTGGCAGCACGATGGGCATGTTGGCGTTGCCGGTTGAAACAACAGCATTGACCAGGGCGTCGGCATCGGCCAAAGACTGGCTTTTGCCGTCCGGTCCGGCGTACTCATCGGTGATAACGACCGTTTTGATGCCTTTCTTTTCAAGCTTGGTGCAGTTCATGATCAGGTCGGTATCGGGATTGCCGAAACCTTCCTGGGAAATAATGGCGCCGTCAAAAGGAAGGTATTCAGCCATTTCAGCTGTCCAGTCGGAGGAGCGGACTTTGTCGGACAAGTAAACAGTCTCATTGGTGATGATCATGCCAACAAAATTCAGGGTCTTGCCGTGCTGGTCCAGAAGGTCACGGATGACCGGATTGTTCAGATGATGGTAGGTGGTGTTCTTGTCACAGGCCGATACACAGTTGCCCGAAACGATGGCTCCGTCCATCAGTTCAGTCGGCCGGATGATGGTGGAAAGCGTCCGCTTGGCGTCCACGCCGTAGACATAGGTGTCGTGGAGGAGTCCCTGGCTTTGGAGCATCATGACGTAACCAACACGTGGCAGACCGCGCAGGGCGGCGTCGAAAGTCTCAGCAATCCGGGGCGTTTTGAAAACCTCCGTTTCGTCCGGCGTGAGGTCACGGGCCAGTTCACCCAGTGTGACGGCCAGCTGCAGACCCGCCATGCGGGCCGCCTTCTCGTAGTCGTGGGGCGAGATGCCGTCCGCCGGTTCCATAACCAGCACCAGGTTATGCAATTTTGAGAAGGGAGTGTAGTCAGCTCCCGGCCCGGTCATGTCGATGATGCCTTCCTGAAAGCCGACAATACGGCCCACGGTCACAAGCGCCATGCCCCGCAGGATATGGGTCCGCCCTGAGCCAACCGTATCAACCTTGGAGACCATGCCGGGAAAGATCCCCCCCGGGCCTTCGACTTTGACGCGAGGTTCGATCACGTCTTTGACCGGAGTGATGCGGATGCTTTCGCCGGGATTAGCGATTTCCAGATGGGCCTGCCTGATGTGCGGATCAGCCAGAACCTGTTCGATCAGCGGACCAGGATTGAGAATCAGGATGCCATCTTCAACCGCATTGCGATCTCCGAAGCGGATGCCGTGGATATCAATGTAGCCCAGTTCCAGTTTCACTTTTGCACCTCTGCTTCTTTGTTATGCCTCATGCCAGGCCCGAAATCTCAAGGGAAGGCAATGCGCTCTCCATCAGGCTGAGATCGACCAGCTGATAATCGCGGTCGACAGACGGCCGGTTTGCCAGGGGGCTGGTTTCAAAATCCCTGATGATGGACAGGGCCCGCTCCATGTTGACCAGCGAAAAATAATCCACCCCTTCCTCCCGCTCAAAGGTCATCAAGATAGAGCGGTAAGGAGTCTCCCCGGGTTTGACGCTGCCTGAAAGCGGGGCGGTCAGGATGCGGTGGCCGAGATGGACACGGTCGCGCGCCCTCAAAAGGACCTCGCGATCGCTGGCTTCTTGGAGAAACTCGATCGGGAATTGTTCGCTGAAGGTGTCAGCGACCATTGGATTATTTGTCAGGATCAGGTAAGAAGTGTAGTGTTTTATATCCTTTGATTCACTTTCTGTGGCTCCGCCCATAATCACCGGCTACAATTTAGGATACGCGGCAAGCCGGGGCAAGCTGTCATTTTGACGAATCTGCCACATGCCTGTTTATTCCAGTCGCCCAAGGAAGGATAATGGAGATAATCAAAGTAATTTCGAGAATATCGATGATATCATGGAATGCAACTCTTTGGCACCCCGGGCTGCAGGCCACCGGCATGCGGCCAAAACCGTATCATTCGATACGGATATATCGATATCCTGTTATCGAAGTGTGGCACCTAGCACAAATTCCAGCTTTTTGAGGAGGCGCTTGCGCATAAGATCAATCTCTTCGGAGGATAAAGTCTTCTCATCCGACGCCAGCCAAAAGCGGAACATAACCGATTTTTTGCCTTCGGGTACCTGGCTGCCCCGGTACTCCTCCACAAATTCGAGCCGGCTGACCTGGGAGGCTGCCGCTTCCTCGATTTTTTCCCAGCTAATCGCTTCATCGACCACAATAGATAGATCCTGTTCCACCAGGGGAAAGTGGGGCAGACGTTGATAGCGGTTGTCCCGGCTGGGCAAGGGAGTCAGTTTTTCGATATCGATCTCGGCTGCCGCTGCCCAGCTTTGCCTCAGGCCGATGTCTTCAGTTGTCTTGGGTGACAGCAGGCCCAGGCGGCCGACAGTCTCACCTTTGCTGTTCTTCAGGATCAGCCAGGCATTCTTGTCAGCCCAGGGGGGTTTTTCGCCTTCTCTGGTGAAAGTCCAGCCAGCCAAACGGCCATGGCGGGGCAATTCAGCCAGGATGCCTTTCAGCTTGCGAAACAGTTGCAGGGGCTCCTGGCCGGCCAGTGCCAGTGCCAGTTGTCTGTTTTGGATGGGCAGGCTCTCTTCTTTGATGCTGGGGTGGGAGCTGCCCTTTTCGAAGACCTGAGCCAGTTCAAAGAGACCAAATTCATCGTAATAGCGGTCATTTTGCACCAGGGCTTCGAGCATGCCGGGGATGAGGGAGCCGCGCATATGGGAGCGGTCGGGCGCTGGCGGCGTGGCCAAGGCCAGGAGCCGGTCTGTGTTTTCACCGGCCGCCTCCAGGAATTGATCAGCGGCCCAGGGGTAAGTGAAGATCTCCTGGAGACCTGCCCGGATGGCCAGATATTCCCTGACGGCCCGCTCACTTTCGTAATCGAGCTGACGGATGGCTTTGTCCAGTCCGATGACAGGCGGGACAAACTCGAACCGGTCATAGCCGATCATACGGCAGACTTCCTCCAGGATATCGTCCTTGATGCCAACATCACCGGTCGCCCGCCAGACAGGCACCGTGACAGTCAGTATGTCGTCACCGTCAAAGGAAGTTCTAAAACCCAGAGGTTCCAGTGTCTTCATGGTCTCACCAGCCGTCAGTGCCCTGCCTGACCGGACATTGAGGAAATGAAGCGAGACGGGAATCGTCAGCGGTTGGGTTTCCACGGCGCGGTGATGCCCGGCCGCGACGATTTTGGCCTCCGGCTGCAAGTCGCGCATGAGCTCGACCGCCAGGCCCAGGGCCTGATCACAGCGGAGTGTGTCGATGGCTTTTTCAAAGCGGGATGAGGCTTCGGTGCGCAGTTGATGGCGGGCCGCTGTCTTCCGTATCCCAATGGCTTCAAAGTTGGCTACTTCCAGGACCATGCCGGAGGTATCAGGCAGGATGGAATCGCGGGCGCCCCCCATGACGCCGGCCAGTCCGATCGGCTTGTCCTTGCCGTCGCAGATCAGAAGGTCACTGGCAGCCAGTTTCAATTCGTGGCCGTCAAGAAGTTCCAGGATTTCTCCCTCCCGGGCCAGGCGGACATGGATGCCGTCCTCGACATGATCACGGTCGAAAGCATGGGTGGGCTGGCCTGTCGCCAGCATGACAAAGTTGGTGACATCGACGGGCAGGTTGATGGGCCGCATGCCCACCGACCAGATCAGGCGCTGCATCCAGAAGGGCGAAGGCGTCGTTTTGACACCGTCGAAGACGACGGCGTCGTAACGCCTGCAGCGGTCGGTGTCGGAAATCCTGACAGTGTAGGGTCCGGGGGTGTCGGGGAGCTTGAAGGCCGGCAGCGTTTTCAAAGATCCGCCGTAAATGGCGGCCAGTTCCCGCGCGATGCCGTAATGGCCCCAAAGATCGGGCCGGTTGGTCATGGACTTATTGTCTATCTCGATGATGAGATCATCGAGTCCCAAAAGATCAGCCAGCGCCTGTCCGGGGACGGCATGGGGGAATTGGGGGGTCAGGTCGACAATGATCCGCTCGTGCTCGGCGGGGAAGAGGTCTTCCAGGTTGATTTCCTGAGAGCTGCAGATCATGCCTTCACTCAATTGGCCCCGAAGTTTAGTTGTTTTCAGTTCAACCGGTTCACCCTGGCCATGCCAGCGCACCTGGGCTCCGGGCGGTGCCACGGCAACGGCTTCCCCTGCATAGAGATTGGTGCCGCCGCAAACGATCTGGTAAAGGCGGTCCCGGCCAATATCCACCATACAGATCTGAAGGAGATCGGCTTCGGGGTGGGCTTTGACCGATTCGATCCGGCCGGCCACAATACCCTCAACCAGGTCGGCAGCATGAGTCACCGATTCCACTTCGACTGTCCGCATGGTCAGGTCATAAGCGACGCGGCCGGCGGTAAGATCCGCCGGCAGATCGGCGTACTGTCTAATCCAGTTTAACGAGATTAACATGATTCCCTCCTACTTGAACTGGCTGAGGAAACGGAGATCGGCACTATGGAAGAGCCTGACGTCATCAATGCCGTACCGCATCATGACCAGGCGGTCGAGCCCGATGTTGATGTAGAACCCGCTCCAGATATCCGGATCAAGGCCGGCTACCCGCAGGACATTGGGGTGAGGCGACCCGCCCGGCATGACCTCGATCCAGCCCGTGTGATGACAGACGGGACAGCCCTTGCCCATGCAGACCTGGCACTGCATATCGATCTCAAAGCCCGGTTCAACAAAAGGGAAGAAGCCGGCCCGCATACGGACAGGCACGTCGTGACCGAAAACGCGTTCCAAAATGGTCTCGACCAGGACCAGGCCCGAGGCAAAGGAGAAATCACGGTCGACGATTAAGGCCTCATACTGGTAAAAGGTGCGTTCGTGGCGGGCATCGGTTGCCTCGTTGCGAAAGACGCGGCCGGGATAGACAAAACGCGCGGGCGCACCGTGCTTTTGGAGATAGCGGACGCTGCCGCCAGTCAGGTGGGGGCGCAGGCAGAGTCTGTCAGCCCCTCTTTTATCTTCAGTACCGGCGATCCAGTAAGTATCCATGGAATCGCGGGCAGGGTGGTCGGGAGGAAAGTTCAGATTGTCGAAGGCGTAGAGCTCGCTGCTGATTTCGTCTTCGCTGTATATCTCAAAATTCAGGGAGCGGAAGGAATCGTTCAGGTCGTAACACATTCGGGTAACGGGGTGAAGCCCGCCTGACGCGACCCGCAGGCCAGGGACGGTCAGATCCGGAGCCGGTTCAAGAAAGGAGGCATCTTCCAAAAGGCGTTGTTTTTGCTGCTCGATGGTCCGGGCAAAGAGATCCTTGACCCGGTTGGCCAGCTGGCCCACTTCCTTGCGGTCTTCGGGCGGAAGTTTCCCCAGCCCTTTCAGAACTTCAGTCAGGTATCCCTTTTTGCCCAGATAGTCCTGGCGCAGACTTTCCAGCTCTTCGAAAGAAGCGGCCTTGCCGAGCGCGGCAATTCCCTCTTCCTTGATGGCATTGATCCGGTCTCTCATGGTATCTCTCCTGGACTTGATTGATGCTTCACTCACTTAGCATGCATTGTAGCAAAAAGATCAGGCAGTTTCGAAAAAGACGGCTTCCACCTGCCGCTCATCCTCTGTTTTCATCAACAAGAGCTGATCACCCATAAGGGTTTTCGTGACACCGCCTTCTTCGATCATTAAGATGTGGGTGGAGATCAAGTAATCGTCGATTCGGGTCAGATTCATGGGGTCGTAGCCCACAATCCGGGCCTGAACCGGCCGTTTTTGCTGGAATCGCTCTTGGAAACCGGCCAGAAGTGTGGTCCGCCTCTCATTTTCCAGGGCGGTCAAAGAGGCTGCCAGGGACAGTTCCTGGCTGGACAGGGGTTCAATGGGGCCGGGTGAGATGTCAAGCAGTTCCCAGAAGGTTTTTTTCGCTTGCAAGGGGTGGGGAACCGGCAGTCCAGCCTTGTCGGCGGTTATGGCCAGGAGGATGCCAGAAAAATAGCAGCGCCGCCGGATATCAAAAAGGTAGTCTCCCTCAAACAATTGATCCTTGTAGTAGAACAACTGCCTGGCTGCGAGTTCACTGTTAATCTGGCAGAGACCGCGGTAGCCGGCGTATTCCGCCAACCCCTCCGTCGTCTCCACCCGGAGCTCATTGATGGTCGCCCCCCCTGACAGCTGTGATTTCGCGGCCCGGACAGCGGCGATGGACCGGAGCGATTGCAAAGCGTTTTTTTCCGGGTCTTGACCTCGATAAAGTGCGGACGCAGGCAGAATCGCCGATTCACGTGAAGTCCAGGCGGTGAGGATTTCGTTTTGGGGATAAAGCAGGAGTTCCAGGTCGTTGGCGAAACGTGTCTCCCCTTCCCGGTGCTGGAAGGCGTGGAACATCTCATGGACCAGGTTGGCAGCCAGGCGGTCGAGCGAATCCGGGCTCTCGATTTTTGTCCCCGATAGATTCCAGATGGCGATCCGGGCTCCCTGGTAATCAACCGAAGTGTTGCCGAAAAAAGAATCAGGCTTGCCGGCAAGTTCGCCCCGGAAGCACATGACATCTGATGTATAGAGTGCGAAATCAACCGGTGCAAACCCCGGCCAGATTGCCTCAAAGTCAAGGTCTGCCAGCCTTTTGTCCAGATCCTGCCAGATCTCTTTCAAACGGTTATCGTCCATTTTGCCCCCTCCTTCTCCGCAGTCCTTTTATCAGTATACCTTTGATGTTGGCGCCTGCCGCGGGTATACTGGTGAAGCAACGATGTGCCGAGGCCTTCCGCCTTTTTTGAAAGGAGAACCCCATGTCTGACAAAGTCGAAATCACCTGGCGCGGCCATTCATGTTTTGAGATCCGTCTGAATCAGGAGACAGTCGTTATTGATCCATTTCTTGAAGTGCCGGGTTATGGCCTTCTGGATCTTCAAGCCGATCTGGTTCTGGTTTCCCATGAGCACGATGACCACAATGCCCGGCAGCGTGTCCGGCTGACAGGCCGTGAGCCGGTCGCCGGAGTCGAGGTGATCGAAAGCTTTCACGATTCCCGGGGCGGCCGGCTCCGCGGTCCCAACAAAATCCATATTGTGACCATGGCCGGCCGCCGCATCGCCCACCTGGGCGACCTGGGTCATGATTTGAATCAGAGCCAGCTTGGCCGGCTGTCAAAGCTGGATGTAATCATGATCCCTGTCGGCGGCCACTACACCATTGACGCCGATCAGGCAGCCGCTCTCGTCAAAGCAGTTGAGCCTGTCATCACGGTGCCCATGCATTACCGGGAAGGCAAAGCCGGCTGGGACGTGACCTCCGGCGTTCAACCCTTCCTGGATCATTTCGATCAGGTCACCTTCCTTGACCAGTCCTCTTTTTTCATTGATGAGGTGGAGGGCGGCGTGCTGGTCTTGAAAAACCCGATTGTCAAAGGGAGCTGATCATGTCACTGTTGCTGAAAAACTGCAGGCTGAGACAGCGCGATGGTCTATGGGACGTCCATTGCCAGGGCAGGAGCATCCACGTAATCGGCCGGAATTTGGACCTGCCGGCTGAAAGAATTTTGGATCTGGAATCCAGACTGCTGGTTCCCGCTTTTATCGACCCTCATATCCATCTGGACAAAGTCAACATCCTGGACAGTGTCCGCAAGAATGTCAGCGGCACTCTGACCGAGGCCATTGAAATCATCTGGAACCGCAAGAAGCAGTACACTGATGAAGACGTCAGCGAGCGGGCAGGCGCTGTCCTGGACAAGGCCCTGATGAACGGAACCCTGGCCATGCGGACCCATATTGACGTTGACACCGTGGGGGGGCTGAAACCCCTGTCCGGTGTCCTCGCTCTCCGTGAGAAATACAAAGACCGGATGACCCTTCAGCTGGTTGCCTTCCCCCAGGAGGGTATCCTGAAGGATCCCGGCTGCGACAAACTGATGGATCAGGCCATGCGGATGGGTTGTGACCTGGTCGGTGGCATGCCGGCCAATGAGAAGACGCCCGGTGACAGCCTGGCTCATGTCAAGTTCTGCTTTGACCTGGCGGAAAAGTACAATGCTGACATCGATATGCATGTCGATGAAACGGACGATCCTTTTTTCCGGACGCTGGAGATGGTGGCCGACGAGACTCTAAGCAGGGGCTGGCAGGGCCGGGTCACCGCCGGCCACACCTGTGCCCTGGCAGCATATGACGATCATTACGCCGCCTACGTCATCGAAAAAGTGGCCCGGGCCGGCCTCCACATGATCACCAACCCGGCGACCAACCTCATGCTGCAGGGCAGGCTGGACAAGCAGCCCATCCGCCGGGGCATCACCCGGGTCAAAGAACTTTTGGAGGCCGGCGTCAATGTCAGTTTCGGACAGGACTGCGTCAACGACACCTTCTATCCCCTGGGTTCGGCTGACATGCTTCAGGTGGCCAACATCACGGTCCACGCGGCACAAATGAGCCTGCCTTCCGAACTCGAAAAAGTATTCGACATGATCACAGGGGATGCGGCCAGGATTCTGAATATTGAAGGCTACGGGATCGAGGAGGGTTGTGACGCCAACCTGGTCGTCATCGACGCCACAAACATCCGTGAAGCCATGGCGCTATGCCCCAACCGGCCCTACGTGATCCGGGAAGGCAGGATCCTTGTCGTCAATGAACGAAAGACAAGCTACCTTTAGCGGACAAGGCGGGAGGATTGCGCCATGAAGGATCCGGGAGACGAGGGCCAATCAGAAAAAAGGGTACCAGGGACCTGCAGCTGGTCCATCCGTGTCCCCATCTTCAAAAATGCTCTTCTATTGAGGCAGCTGGGGCTGGCGATCGGGATCCCCTTCGGCATCATCATCCTGATTTTGCTGCTGGTTTCGCCCGGGGCACCCTATCTTTATTACGCTCTGGGCTTGATCGGGCTTCTCTTGCTGCTGACCGGCCTGGTCATTCTGATTGTCTTTCGAGGAACCTACGACGTCGATTACAAACTGGGCGACAGAGAGGTCACCAGCCGGATTCAGGAGAACCAGGCCGCAAAATACCGAAGGATCAACCGGGCTGCGATCCTGCTGGGCCTGTTCGCGCGCAATTATTCGGCGGCAGGCGCGGGCGTGCTGGCCCAGGGCCGCCAGGGACAGGTCCTGGCCTGGAAGCGTGTCCGCAAAGTGACATATAGGCCAAAGAGGAGGACGATCATTTTAAAGTCGGTTCCCGGTGATTCCATTGTCCTTTTCTGCACACCGGAAAACTATGCCTGCGTTGAGGCCTATGTCAGCTTAAAATCCAAGGCACCGGCAACCGGTCCTCAAAATTCCCTCAGGGGATGATCCGGTTTCTTCTGTTGGCAATTTTTCCGTAAAGGGAGGTCAATTCCTGGAGGACAAAAGGATGCCAGAAATCCTTTTGGTAGACGATCTTGGTCTCCCGGATCATGCGCATATTCTCGATGGGAAGAATGGTCATCTTTCCCTTGCTCACTTCGTCCGCGCAGGTACTTTTCGGAAGGATTGAAATGCCCAGGTTCTTGCGGATCAGATCCTTGATGGTGGCGATGTTGTCAACTTCCAAAATGACGTTGAATTCCTGGATGGAACGGTTGATTGATTCAAGGCTGGCGATGAAGAGATTGACGGTCGCCGATTCAGAAAGACGCAGGATCATCCGCTCAGGGATCAGATCCTCCAGTGTCACCATGGAATTTTTGGCCAGGGGGTGTTCATTGGACATGGCGCAGACCAGGTAATCGGTGTCAAGGAGGATGAAACCGAATTCAGGGATGCTGGCTGCCCCCTCCACGATGGCCAAATCCAGATCGTAATTATCCAGCCTCTCATAAAGATTTTTTATTGAATCAGTCAGTATTGTGATGACAATGCCGGGATTCCTGTTGCCGTATTCAGCCAGCACCTCGGCCACAATGTTGCTCTCCGCCGTATGGGTGATGCCGATCCGAAGACGTGTCAGCGACTTATCCTGGTCGGACAGGGTGGTTTTCAGCCGGTCATAAAGGGAGTTGAGCCGGCGTGCGAAGCGGACGACCGTTTCTCCCGCATCTGTGAGCCGGATCGCGCCTTTTCCCCGATGAAAGAGCGTAAAACCCAATTCCTTTTCAAGCTGACTGATGTGCTGGCTTACCGCAGGTTGCGTAAGATTCAGGATTTCAGCGGCCTTGGTGAAGCTCATCATTTCAACGACGGCCAGCAAGGAAGCCACTTTTCGATCGATCATCCTTTTGCTCCTTTCATAAGGAAAAATAATCCAAAATGATCAAATGATTATTTTACATTTTTGTTTTATCACTTTATCATGCCTTTACCACACGCTCAAGCCGATTGGCGCGGCTGGATCACAGGATAGAGAGGAGGATGGATCATGCTGGACTGGCTTTACAATCAAAATGGCGGTTCGACGGGAGTGGCAGGCGTTCTCATTTCGCTGTCACTCATGCTGATACTGGGCTTCTTGATGACACGCCTGACCAAACTGCTCCGGCTTCCCAACGTAACCGCTTATATCGTGACAGGTATCCTGATGGGTCCTTACGTTTTGGATGTGATTCCCGCCCCCTTCATTCACGGTACCGAATTTTTGACCGATGTCGCCCTGTCTTTTATTGCCTTCAGCGTAGGCGAGCATTTCGAATTCTCAAAACTGAGGAAGCAGGGCGGCAAATCCGCCGTGATTACCTTGTTTGAGGCGCTGACAGCCTCGTTCTTTGTTTTCATTCTGACCCACCTGGTGCTTAAGCTGGATTTTGTTTTTTCCATCGTACTGGCGGCACTGGCCTCGGCGACGGCGCCCGCTTCCACCATGATGACCATTCGCCAGACAGAGGCGAAAGGCGATTATGTGGATACCCTTCTGCAAGTGGTTGCCATGGATGATGTGGCGGGTCTGGTCGCCTACAGCATCGCCATCGCGGCGGCCTCCTCTGCACTGACGGAGGCCTCGGGCGGCGGCACTTTTCAGGTAGTCATCCTCCCCTTTCTGATCAACCTCCTCCTGATCATTCTGGGGGCGGGCTTTGCCTGGCTTCTCAAGCTGATGACACCAACCAGGCGGACGGCCGACAACCGCCTGATCATCGCCGTTGCCATCCTGCTTCTTTTCTCGGGGGTCAGTGCCATTTTTGATGTCTCGCCGCTTCTGGGCTGCATGACCATGGGCATGGTTTTCGCCAACATTGAGGGACACGAGAAACTCTTCAAACAACTCAACTATTTCAATCCGCCCATCCTGCTGCTCTTTTTCGTGCGCTCGGGCCTGACCTTTGATCTGAGCGCCCTGGTCTCAACGAAAGCGGTGGGGTCGACGTCGCTCGCTGTTGTCGGTGTCCTTTACTTCTTTGTCCGTCTGATCGGCAAATATGTGGGAGCCTTCCTTGGCAGCGCGGTGACAGGGAAACCGAAAGAGGTGAGGAATTACCTGGGCCTTGCGCTCGCTCCGCAAGCCGGCGTGGCCATCGGCCTGGCGGCTCTTTGCGCCCGCCAACTGGGTCCGGAGGTCGGGGGCACGCTTCAGACCATCATTCTGGCATCCAGTGTGCTCTATGAGCTGATCGGCCCCGCCAGCGCGAAACTGGGTCTTTATCTTTCCAATTCCTATCTCACCGGGCCGGAAGAACTGCCGGGGTCTTAATCCGGCAGGCCGTCCGCTCCATTGCTGTCACCGTTTTCCGGCAGGGGATGATTCCGGATGACCAGGGAGGTGATTGAGGAGAAGATAAGGATGGCGAGTACGGTAAGAAGCCAGCGCAGCCCCATGAATTTAAAGCCCAGATATTTGGCTTCATTCAAAAGCATGGGCAGCTTGATGACAGCCCATGAACTCAAAATAATGACGATGTTGCGGATGGACGCTCCCTTTTTGTGAAGCATGACGCAGAGAGGAAAAGCGGCATAAATCGGACCGGCCGATAGGCTGCCAATCAGAAATGAGAGCAGGATGCCCCTGACACCGGCATCTTTTCCCAAAAACTGCAAAATCCTGTCTTTGGGGATCCACAGATCGAGCAGGGCGGTCAGGACAAAAACAGCCGGCATGACCAGGACCATTTCCCTGATGTAATAGGTGCTGTTTCGGACCGATTCATTCACCAGGTCCCGGCGGACAAAAAACAGGACTGCGTAGGCGAGAAGAACCAGGAGCAGGAAAAGATTCTTTCGGATCAGATCACGGGTCCTCACATCAACACTCCCATCACAAGTGCGATCAGAATGGCGAACAAAAAGCTCAGGGCATTTCTAGCCGCAGTAAACCGGGCCCCGAAGGCTCTTTTTTCAAGCGGGAGTGTCACAACACCAACCATGGTCAGGGTCGTCAGGAAGGCGACGGCCGGAACTGCACTGACCCCGGCGTCCACCAGGGTTCCCGTGATGGGAAAAGCAATGAAGGCAGGAACCAGCGTAACCGTCCCGAGTAATGCGGCACCGATGGTGGCCAGCCAGACCGATTGCCTGCTGACAAAGTCTGCAATGGCCTGGGGAGGAAGAAGAGTCAGGATGAGGCCAATGGCCAGGACAATCGAGAGAATGCTGGAGATCATCCCCATTCCCATCTTGAGTGCCATACCCAAGGCTTTTTTGGTTTTCTTCCAGTCTTTTGCCGCGGAAAAGACCAGGAAGGCCAGGGTTCCGGCCCAAAGGACAAGTGTTAAGACTTCGATGGATTCTCACCTCCGGCAAGCATTGTGACGCAACACGAAGCCTATTCTACCATCATTCCTTCAGGAAATTGGCACTCGTCCAACTCGATCTGTAATCCAAATGACTTTTGGAGGAACACTTTTCTTCTTCCAGTTCCCGCCTATGTGCGATAAGGTTTTAAATAGACCCATATGAAGAAAATTGCAACAGTCCTTATTCTATTATTTTCTTTCATTTCCGCCATGACGGGGTGCCGTGATGCCCGAAGTGTTTTGCCGGCTGCGCCTGCCGCCGGGCAGTCCCTGACGACATCCCGGACGACCCAGGATACCGGTGACGCCATCGTCTGCTGTGATGGTAACGATGCAGTTCTTGAGGGGACTTGCCCGCATACGCTCCCTGCGAGTTCCGAGCCATGCCCGACAAGCGGTACACGAGTGACAGAATCTTTGACTGTCCGGACACGCAGTCAGCAGTCAGCTAAAAAAACTGAACCTGCCACGACTGCGGCAGCCACGAGCAAAGCGGCTGCCACCCCGACAAGCCGGCAAACGACAAAGCAAACGACGACTGCGGTGAGCCGGGAAACAAGCCAGGAATCAGCTGGTTTCTTCAACGAAAGTTACGAGCAAGCAGTTGTGACTCTGCTAAATGAGGAACGTGCCCGGGCAGGGTTGGCTCCGCTCACCCTGGACAGCTCCCTGCGGAGTTCAGCCAGAGTGAGGGCCAAGGAGCTTAGTTGCGCGTGGGGGCACACCCGGCCCAGCGGGGAAAACTTCTTCACTGCCATCAAAATCAGTTACTGCAAGGCCGCGGAGAATATCGCCGCCGGGCAATCGACACCGGAAAGAGTCGTCAAATGCTGGATGGACTCACCGGGCCACCGGTCGAACATTCTGAACCCTGATTTTAAATTGATCGGTGTGGGCTGTTACTACGATTATTCCTGTCAGTTCAAGACCTACTGGAGCCAGCTCTTGGTTGTCCCCTGACTATCAACTGATCTTTTCCAATTTACCAAAAAGAATGTAGCGCGCGTTCTGGAAGCTGTAGGTACAGGTGACCAGGGCCAGAACCCGGTCAGAGGGGCCCGGTTCCACGGGGCTCACAAAATCTGACTGTTTCCTTAAAGTCTGGACGTAATCCAGGAAATCCGCCTCATCGTCAAAGTGGAAACGCAGGATATCCGAGCTGCCTGAAACAGTAATCCCGGCAATGATCTCGACCGAGTAAGTTTCCCCGGGAAGATAAAGAGTCATGACGGGGTGTTGATCGTAATATTCCTGGTCAACGTACCGGGCGATGGAAGTCAGCATGGACTTGTCCCTCATGTTGTGCCCGTAAATGACCGATACAGGATCCTGGAAGAGCTTATTGCGGTGGTCCAGGAAGAGGGTACCCAGCTTGTTTCTTTCACCCGTAAAGAGGTGGCCGAGATAATGTGAATTGTCCTGTCCCTGGACGACCGGGTAATCAATGAGGGTGTTCTCCGCCTGGAGCCAGGCTACAGTATCACCATTGACGGACAAGAGGGACTCAAAGTCAATTTCCGACACGAAGGGCGTATCCTCCCGGCTATCAGGTTGGGGAAGGACTGGTTGCCCAAAGTGCCGCGCCAGATCCCGGACGGACTGGTAGGCCGTGTTGCCCTCCTTATACTCACGCGTCTGCTGAACTATGAAATAGCCCGATATCATGGCAGCCAGCAGGCAACAGACCATGAGCAGGCAGATGATGGCGTGTGTCCTCGCAGTTCCTCTTCCATATGGCCGGTTTTTCTTTGCTTTCATCGCAGCCCCTCTTGTTCCGATGAAAAGGCCGGTCCGCAACAGTGCGGACCGGCCTCCTGTCACGTTAAACTATTTTAGCTTAGCGCGTGCTTCTTTTGCGGCGCAGGTAACTGTCCGCACTCTTCAGGGCGATTAAGAGGACAAGCGATGTCACAAAGACGGCCAGCCAGGTGTAACTGATGTCATCACCCGTCTTGGGGATATCTTTTTCCGTTTCATCACCTTCCAAAGCGCTGTTATTGGTGTTGGTGAACTGGGCCGTCTTCTCAAAATCATCCACCTTGAAGGTTCCGGTATCACCGACGGCGGTTGTGATGTAATCATCCTCGTCCGCCTCAAGTTCGACGACTTTATAAGTCGAACCGATCGGCAGGCCCTTGATTACGACGCTCTCTCCGTCCGCCAGCTTGACAGTGCCGCCGCTTGCGATCTCACCGTCACCGACACCCGTGCCTTTGTAAGCAAACCTGCCTTTGACCTCCTTGCCTTCGGCGTCGGTCAAAGTCACCTCGAAGGTGAACTTGCGTGTCTTGTCGCCTGAGATGCCATTGACAATCTTCCTGATGGTCAGCTCGCCCAGGTTCCTGGTATTTACGAAGCGGGCATATTGACGGAAATCTTCCAGGGTAAACCCGCCGGTCTCACCCACACTTCCAGTGATGTAGCCATCCTGATCCGCATCGTCCTCAATCACCTCATAGGTTGAGTCGAGAGGCAATCCCTTGATTACAATCCACTGACCATGGGCAAGCTCAACTTTGCCACCGCTGGAGATGGTTCCGTCGGGTACGCCGCCAAAACCCACATAGGCATAGACTGCGCCATTGTCTCCATTATTTCCGAAAGGCCTGAAGATGGATGTGATCGTGATCTCAGGCTCAACAAGCAAATTGACAGTGAAAGTGAATTTGGCGCCCGGATCCCCGGCATTGCCCTCCACTGTCTTGGCGATGCTGAGTTCGCCCAGCGTTTTTGAGTTGGTGAAGACAACGGTCTGGGGTCCTTCAATTTGGATCACACCTTCTTCACGTTCAGCGGTAGTGATGTAACCGTCTTCATCGGCCTCATCTTCTTCCACCTCATACCAGGTGCCTTCGGGGACACCCTTGATGGTAATGGACTGGCCGTGGGCAAGTTGAATTTCATCACCGCTGGTGATGGTTCCGTCGGGAACGCCGTTTCCAACATAATCATAGGTATTCTCGTCTTCAACTCCGTTCCAGTAGAACCGCACTGTGAAGGTAAAGGCCCTGTCCTTTTCACCGGCGTTGCCCGTGACCAGCTTCAAGAGGTTGAGGCTGCCGTCATTTCGCGTATTGGTGAAGACCGCCTCGCTGGTTTTTTCATTGTCAATGGTTCCGCTTTCTCCTTCAGGGGCCGTAACGTAACCGTTGAGGTTGGCCTCCAGCTCGGTAACCCAATAGTCCGTGCCTTCAGGCAGGCCGATGACCGTGATGCTTTGGCCGTGTTTCAGTTGAACCTGACCGCCGCTTGCAATGGTGCCGTCCGGCACACCGGAGCCGATGTAATAGAAGGATCCGGCAAGAGTCTGCCCTTGAGCGTCTTTAAATGTCAATTCAAAGGTGAAGAGCTCGTTCGGATCGCCAATGGTTCCCGCTACTTTCTTTTCTACGGAGAGTTTTCCGATCCTTTCATCTTCCAGGTAGTTTTTGACGATAAACGGCGAATTCGCATTGAAAGGGCCGGTCTGTCCGTTGATGGTGACGGAGAAGGTCGGAGCGGGCCCAACAACGACCTGGTAGTCAAGGGTATTTTCTTTGTAACCCGCCGGCTGTCCCGTTTCCCGCAGAATATAGGTTCCGGCCGGCAGACCCAAAAACCTCACCATGCCGTCCGGGCCAGTTGTTCTGACAGCGCGGACCGTCGTTGCCAGACCTTCAGAGCCGGTGTTGAACAGGGTAAATACAGCGCCCGGCAGATTCGTCTTGCCATCGCTTCCGGTCTTTCGGATCATGATGAAGCCAGCCAGATCCATGATGGCCCAACCTGAGCTATCGTCTACCCGGACACCACTCTCATCTTCCACTCCGTCAACCAGCCCCTCAAGCAGCTGAACCTTGTTTGTCAGGTATCCCAAAACACCCGTAATGTCAGTACGGTAAGTCACTCGATAAGATTTTTCCGGGTCCGGGAAATAAATCGTAAGCTCCCTGTCATCAGGGGAGTAATGGACCAAATCCCCTTCCACCAGGTCTTGCCCCCAAAGGGTTGAATTGGCCACGACCTCATAAGTGCCGGACCCGTCCTCCTTAAGCTGGAGTTCGGAAATCGTGATATTGGGTTCTGCTTCCGTACCCCAGTCGATCTGTCCCGAAGAATCGGTTCGAAGGTCGAGGCCTTCGGGCAGGGTGTCCAGGAAGCCAATGCCG
The DNA here is from genome assembly GCA_012511175.1 of Fastidiosipila sp. Taxonomy (NCBI): domain Bacteria; kingdom Bacillati; phylum Bacillota; class Clostridia; order Eubacteriales; family Oscillospiraceae; genus Fastidiosipila; species Fastidiosipila sp. The sequence goes on from JAAZGO010000003.1 coordinate 28,611, forward strand.
AATTCAAGCCCAAGCGGAGTGTAATCAACAGTCCAAATCGCCACGCCGCCAGGCTTGGAAGGCATCTTCACTGTTTTTTTCAGAATCGATCCGTCGATATCGAATTGCTGTTTTTCATCGAAGCCCTTGAAGGACTGGTTTTCGGTGAAGATGCGGGCCGTATTGGTCTCGGTAATTGTAGTATTCTGGCCGAGAAGCTCTTCAAGCTTACCCTCACTTGGTGCAGCCTTGACCAAAATCACGTAAGGTTTTTGAAGGCCCCCAAACTGAAAGGTCGCGGTTTCCTGAGCCTCGTCAGTATTCACATCCACGTCAACCGAATGAGTGTAAGTTATGCCACCGGGTATCGAGGTCGGCGAAAGCGGAGTACCCGTTGCCGTAAGGTAACTGGTGCCGGGGTTTGCCTCGTAGATCAGGAAGTGGGAGCCATCACTAAAGGGAACGAAGACCCAGCCAATCGGCAACTTGTCCGCAACAGTCACCGCCCCGAATCCGTTTTGAAGCACTAAATCCGGATCGGTGAAATCAATACCCGCCCCATTAATATTCAGCCGGAAAATAATCTCCTTATGGCCGTAATGGAAGGCAGCTCCAGCTGACGTGGTCCGGTTGTTTGGATTGATGCTGGCAATTTCGTCATGATCGTTTCCGACTTCTTCGCGCTTCAGCATGTCTTTATCGAGGATTCGAATATTAAACCTGGTCGTCGCACTTGCGGAGGAAGCTTGGTTCTTGCCCTTATACAGCGACACCCAATTCTTCGCCTCTGTTTTCGTGAGGTCGTTCCCCCAGAGCTTTTCCGGGTCGACAATCTTGGTCTTGAAAGAGAAATTATTCGCCTCATTGTAACGCAGTTCGGTCACCTTGATCAGGGTCCCAATGTGGGTAGCATCGTCATCACCGTCATACAGATAATACAGATCAAAAGTGTCGATATTCAGATGTGAGTCTTGGGCCAGCAAACCTTCGAATTTTTGGCCATCATTTCGAGGGATCCCGCCTGAGCCAATACCAGACACTGTGAAGTCAGCAGGCCAAGCGGTAATCGGGTCACCATTTTCATCTGTCGCGTCAAAAATCTGCTGAGCAGTCGTCGAACTGTCATGAATGATCAAATCATAAACCGTCAGGTCATCAGCATACTCTTGCCCCCCCTGTCCCTTTAGGTTAACGCTGATCTCCCAGGGGATGGCATCGTAGGGCGGATAAGTTGATCCTCCACCTCGTTTCTTGGTAATTACGTTATAGCCAACACCAACTTCCGCATCCGGTGAGGATGAACCAGTACCCTGACCCCCTTTTCCCTTCCAGGTGACCGTGGCCGTATTGGTGTAGGTTTTTTCGACCAGGGAGATATCACCTTTGTCTGGCGCGGGTACCTTGACCACAATGGTCAAGCGACCCCTGCCATTGAAATCGCCGATTTCGTAAATATTGTCAGTTGGCGCTCCAGTCCATTGGTGTTGAGGCGCTGTCGAAGCAACCCAACTGCCTACCGGGGGGTCATCTGAGCTCAGGGTCCAAATCTCCCAGCTGATGGATTCAATCTCCAAATCAGAATCGATCGCATCTTTTATTTCCAATTCATAAAGGGTAAGGCCCTTGCTGTCTACCTCAACATACCAGGTGATCCGGCGGCTGCCATTCAAATAGATCTCTTCATCTTCATCGTCGTATTCACCCGACACCCATCCTTCTTTCGAAATTTCCGGCGGGTCGATGGTGACCGTGTCATCATCCTGGATCGGATCCTTATCACCCTCACTCAGTTGTCCGGTATTTTTGATATCGCCGCCATTGACCAGGACGCCAGACGGCAAGTCCGTCTCGAAGGTGATGGTCAGTGGAGATTCGAACCCTGCAGGTATTTCATAGACCAAAACCTGCTTACCGTTTTCCGATGTCAGGACATCACCGTCATCTACGCTCACTTCTGTAGAGCCGCTGTGCTTAACACTGAAGGAGCCTGATTTGAATGCTCCAACCCCATCCAGCTCATCCCGAAAGGTGAAGCCGGCAAGGCTTTGGTGTTGGGGGGGCCTCGCGTCGTCCATCCGGGTAATGGTGATTTCCCAGATAATGCCGGAGCCCTCCTCATTTAACTGCCCTTCTTTTGAAATGGTTTCAGTAATGGTATCGCCAGGGAGGATAAATATTACTTCTTTGTCGAGATACCACTCATCGCTATCCTCGTCAGCATCTTCCCAACCGTCTTCATTGAAGGTCAAAGTGGCGTTAAAACCAGCAAACACGTTTCTGTAAACAACATCGTCGATCTCGAACACTTCGGGACTTTCGTCAAACACGATTTCCGCAATCGCACGGCCTTGTGTGTCATTTTTCAGCGTCACATGTCCGATCACCTTGCCGTTATTTGCTGTCAGTTCAAGTGTAGTTTCATCTGAAAAACTGAAATACTGACTCAGATGTAAAGTCACCGTATCATTGAAATTGAAGTAGTCGTCAACCTCGTCACCCTCAACGGGCACTTTGAATCCGACCTTGATCGACAGATCTTCCGTATAATCGATTGGTTCTCCTGCCGTCCAGCCTTCAATCTCGATCGTAACGGGTTCGAGCCAAGAAGGATCGGGCTCGGCTGCATAGGCAATCTTTGCCGCAAATACCGGCATGACCGCAAGCAACAAGGCCAGCATCAGGCTGACAAGCCCAGCCAGACGATTCATCTTTTTGAAATTAATGTTCATTCTTCCACCTCCAGGCGACAGTCGTATAAAAGAAAAAAGGCAAGATTTTTCAACGCTATAAATCTACCAGCAGGCGCTGAACAATTACTGAACAAATCGGGAGAACCGTAACAAAAGCAATGAACCGGCAGCGAAAAATGACCAAGATCCCGCTTCAAGCGGGAAAGAAGCCAGGAACAAAAAAAGAGCTGTCCACTGAAAGAAACAGCTCTGGCGGAGAAGGAGGGATTTCTTCATGATTTTTCGGGCCAGTCCGGATGATTCATATGGGATTCATGCTTGGTTACATGGGCAAACTTTCTGGCTCTTGCCCTTTCAGTGAAGCTTGAGTTCGATGATAAGCTGAGCTGGAAGGCCTATCCTGGCCATGTCTCAGCGTGTCAATATGCGAAGTTGCATAAGGAACTTCAATGCGACCGATTCGGTTAAATATGATCAAGACAAGTAGGTGTTGCACCCGGTCCGAGTTACAATAAACATAGGCGTCGGAACTTATGGTGTGTGAATGTCAAGTTAAGAATGTCCAGAATTGATGAAATAAGAATGTACAGTTTTGGAGTAAGGGGAAGGTTCACCCCCTAGGGGGTGAAAAATTTTCGGGTTTTTCCTCGTCCGTTTGGGTTCGC